>WJLZ01000184.1 GCA_014728215.1 Chitinivibrionales bacterium | reverse complement strand
TTATGATATCGGCTCGGGCGATACTCACGAGGTGGGCGATGTTGCTTTCTGGAAAAGGAGCGGTCAGGATGTCGGCTGGTATAACCTTACCCGCTCCGATGTCTGGAATGCCGATATTGCAGATTTTTCAACGTCCGGAACCTACCGTCTTGCGGTTGAGGGTATCGGATGCAGCCCGGATTTCGAAATCCGCCCCGATATCTATTTCGAACCTTTTCGTGTTTCGGTACTCGGTTTTTTCTACATGCGTATCGGGCAGGACAGTACCGGCGGCATCAGCCCGGTGCCCCGTCGCCCCCTGTACATTCCCGGGACCGATCCGACCAATACAAAAGTTTACCTGACAACAATGCACCCGTGGCACAATGAATGGAGCAGCTTTTCGAGCGGCGATGTCTGGGATAGGCCTGATGACTGGAAACGGTTCCGCAAAACAGGGGAGCCCACCAATCCTGATGCCTGGGGCGGTCACTCCGATGCCCTCGACTGGGACCGTCATTTGGGACATATCAGCATTATCTATGATATGCTGCTGCCATTTATTCTGACCGATGGCGCTCTCGATAACGATGACCTGGGTATTGCCGAGAGCGGCAATGGTGTCCCCGATATTTTAGATGAAGCCCGTAATGAGGTCGATTTCTGGTTGCGGTTGCGTGATGGTCAGGGATATTCTCACGGCTTGACCAACCCCAACAATCAAAACGAGCTGTTTCAGGCGGCGCCAACAGCAATCGCGGCCTGGGCAAATGCGACCAATGCAGCCATGCTTGCCGACTGCTTTAAACGAGCAGGACTCCAGGAACTTATGGAGCAGTACCGGGACAGCGCTGTTGCGGCATACAACCATGCAAACAATCTTTCCGATCCGATGCTCGATCAGAAGCAGAATACCGGTGAATCACAGGTCCGGGGCCGGGATCTCAAAATGACCGCTGCCGCGTATCTGTACAATGTTACCGGCGATTCGCACTACGAACAGGTTGTCAATGAAGAAAGTGTCTGTACCGGACCGCAGGCGGTGCTGGATGACTACGGCTCCGGGAAAACCCGCAATCAGGTATGGGCCACTGCTGGCTATCTCACAACTCCGCAAACGGTCAATTTCCCCGACCTTGCCGCGAACATGAAAGCATCGATACTATACCAGGCAATACAAAAGGAAGCCGGATTGATCAATGAGCGGCCGAGCCGGCGGGCCACCGATTTCAGCAGCGGCTATTTCCGGACAACCCAGAATGTACACCGGACACTTATCGCCCATGCGGTAACCGGTGATGCCGCCGAAAAGGAGCTGTTCCGAAAGGCAATGGTTATGGAGGCCGACTATGGTCTTGGACGGAACCCGCTCAACATGATTCAGATGACTACCGCGACCACAGCCCTTGCCGATAAACGAAGCGTTCAGGGAGCATATACATCGGGACGCAACGACGGCTCTCCCGGGCTTCACCCTGGACACACGCCCTATATGAATCTCGATGACTGGAGTTGCGCCATGACCATGGGGTGTCCTTCACGGCTCCACGACAAAAGCTATCCGTTGGGTTTTAAAACTACCTGGCCGATTGGTGAAGGCTATTTCAATACCCGGTATGTGTGGGCCCATGTGGAATTCACCCCCCAGCAGACCATGCGGGGGAAGATGGCGTTGTATGGCTATCTGTACGGTATCGGTGAAAAGAGTTCGAGCGGTCCGCTTAAAGCAATTAAAAAAGGAGACGCCTGTCGTGAGGCGAAAAATCGGATACGCTTGAACGGACGGCGCATCTCGGTGCCCACTGAAGGCAGATATGAAATCAAAATCATGGACCTTGCAGGCCGTCTTCTTTGGACCCAAAAGCTGCAAATCGGAGCCGAGGGATTTGTGCTGAGGCCTTCTATGCAATCGATGGGGAATTCTTCACTTGCTCTTGTTCAAATAAAAGGGCAGGGAATAGAGGTGGCTTTTCGGGTTTTGCACATGGATTAAAATTCATTTGTCCGTTTCCCATGCCACTCGCCGCTTCAGAACCCATTTCCATTCCAGAATATTTCTATAATGGAAATATAATGAAGTGAAAAAATTGCAAATATATCGATGTAATCGTATTATTTTATGAGAATAGTAATCGATGCATTACGACAAACACTTTTATAAAAGTGATATTTAAATTGCAGGAAGTTCGATACCAAAATGCTTAAGGATACTAAATATCTTAATGAAAATGAAAAGGCTGCTTTCAATGAAATAAAGCAACGTGTTTCGACTTTATTTGATATCAGAACGTAATTTCCGAAGGAATACCCTTGTGACCGAACAATGTCGGCAATAATCTATATTTCTATTAAGAGTGGATAATGGTATTACCGGAATTTAATGAAAACGGCGATTTACCACAGGGGATTTATTGCGCAACAATAAAAGAAATCGTAGATAGATTTGGGCATTTTCCTTCTGGAAGAAAAGCATTAGCAATTCGTTTGAAGAGAATCTATAAAATTGCTGCTGAAACAGATCATCTCTTAAGATTTATTATTTTTGGTTCGTTTGTGACCAGTAAAATGTATCCAAATGATATTGATGTTTTTCTTTTAATGGATGATGAATTTGCTTACAGCAAAGTGACAGAAGAAGAAAAATTGCTTTTTGATCATAATTTAGCTCAATCTCATTTTGGCTGCAGCGTTTTTTGGATCAGAAAATGTGCGGCCTTCGAAGGAGTGGAAAAAACTATTGGCTATTGGCAAATAAAAAGAGATGGAGATTTCAGAGGTATCATCGAAGTTACAGGAGAATAACCATGATTAAAAATGATAAGGAATTGCAAGCAACTCTTGCACGTATTGAGCATTTCCAGAAGCAAGTAGCACATCTTCGGCATGCTGAAAAGAATCCTGAGAATTATCACGCTTCTGCCTCAGGCTTTATAGCTGAAATAGATCGAATGCAGCTTGAAGTAAGAGAATATTTATGCTTGCATCCAGATGAACTTAAGAGTGCAGCTTAATTTATCTCTATATTTTTCATCCCATCTCAACATCCACCCGATGCCGGGTTCCGGGCTCATAGCAGGGGAGCAGGTTCCGCTCTATCGGTTTGCCGTCGACAGTAATTCGTTTCACCCCTTTTGAAACGTGCTCTGGATTTGTAATCCGGATCTCGTACCAGGCATCCCTGAACTTCCGGGTTACCGAAAAATTGTCCCAGCCGGCAGGTATACACGGATCGACAAGTAAGCCATCGTAGGCAGGACGGATCCCCAGGATCCATTGACTGATTGTAGCAAAGGTCCAGGCTGCGGTGCCGGTGAGCCACGAATTTTTGGCTTCACCATGCCGCCCGGCATCCTTGCCCGCGATCATCTGGGAATAGACATAAGGTTCCATCCGGTAATGATCGCTGGTTTCTTCGTGAAAAGACGGGGTGATTTTTTGATAATATTCCACTGCACGGTCACCTCGTCCGAGCGTTGTTTCGGCAATAATGATCCAGGGGTTGTTGTGACAGAAAATTCCGGCGTTTTCCTTGTATCCGGGCGGATAGGTGGATATTTCGCCGAGGTTCAAATGATATGAGCGATAGGGGGGATTATGAAGGACTATTCCATGGTCGGTATCGAGATGTTTTTTGACAGAATCGAGCGCCTTGCGGGGCATCTCTTTATCATTACCGATACCCGCCATGGAGCAGAAGCCCTGGGACTCGATAAAAATTTTGCCTTCCCTGTTTTTCCTGCTTCCGATCGCTGTTCCGCTGTCATCATATGCACGCAGAAACCATTCACCATCCCACCCGTGCTCCTTGACAGCCTCGATCATGGCATTGATATGTGATTGAGCATCATGAGCATCTTCCTGATGACCCTGTCGCCGGCAGATTTCCATATATTCCCGTCCGATAAACACAAACATGCCGCCGATAAACACCGATTCGGCGGTCCGTCCGTTTTTATTTTCACAGGTCTGGAAAGATTCATCGGGATTAGTTGAAAAGCAGTTCAGGTTAAGGCAATCGTTCCAGTCGGCCCTGCCGATAAGAGGGAGGCCGTGGGGGCCGAGGTTGTTGACAACATGGTTAAACGACCGTTTGAGATGCTCAAACAACGAAGCACTTCGTGACAAATCGTTGTCAAAAGGGACTTCTTCATCGAGAATGCTCCAATCCCCGGTCTCTTTCAGATAGGCCGACACGGCAAGAATCAGCCACAGGGGATCATCGTTGAAATTACCCCCAAGTTCGTGGTTGCCCTGTTTGGTAAGGGGCTGGTACTGATGATACGCACCGCCGTCTTCGAATTGTGTGGCGGCAATATCCAGTATCCGCTGTCGTGCTTTGTCCGGAAGCATGTGGACATAACCTAATATATCCTGGCTCGAATCCCTGAATCCCATGCCCCGTCCGATTCCGGATTCAAAATAGGAGGCACTTCGAGACATATTGTACGTTGCCATACATTGATAGGGATTCCATATGTTGGCCATGGCATTCAGTGGTTCGAGATGAGTCGCAGCGGTAAACCGGCATAGAAGGTCATCCCAGTATTCCCGTAAATTGTTAAACGAATCCATAACCGCTCTGTCGTTTGAGAAGCGCTTGATAATCGCCCGCGCCGGTTTTGTATTCACTTTTCCGGGTGCTTCCCATTTTTCTTCAAGGGGATTTTCGGTATAGCCGAGGATAAAGATCAGGCTCCGTTCTTCTCCCGGTTTGAGCGTTACCGGAATACAGTGCGATCCCACCGGCGCCCAGCCGTCGGCGACCGAGTTTCGGGACTTTGCAGAAAAAACCGCTTCCGGTTCATGGAACCCGTTAGAGGGGCCTAAAAAGGATTCCCGGTCGGTGTCATATCCCGCAACAGGAGTATTGACAGAAAAATAGGCAAAATGGTTTCGCCGCTCCCGGTATTCGGTGGTATGGTAAATTGTCGAGCCGTCAATCATGACTTCACCGCACGATAAATTCCGCTGGAAATTGGTCATGTCGGCAAGAGCATCCCACAAACAGAATTCCACAAAGGAAAACAGCTTTATGTTTCGGGGGCTTTTGGTTGTATTCCGAAGAGTTATACGGTGAATTTCCGCATCGATTCCCGGTGGTACGAAAAAGAGAGTTTCCGCCTGAAGTCCTTTGCGTTCTCCGGCAATTTTCGTGTAGCCCATGCCGTGGCGGCATTCGTAGTTGTCGAGATCTGCTTTCACCGGCATCCATCCGGGATTCCACACATCGCCGCCATCGTTGATATAATAATACCGTCCACCACAATCGAGGGGAACATTGTTATAGCGGTAGCGGGTAATTCTCCTCAACCGGGCATCGCGATAGAAACAATAACCACCTGCCGTATTGGAGATAAGCCCGAAAAATTGCTCACTTCCCAGATAATTGATCCAGGGGAACGGTGTTTTAGGTGAAGTGATTACATATTCACGATTTTCATTGTCGAAATGACCGAAACGCAAGGTATATGCTCCTTTTAGTGAAAGGGCATGCACTGAAGCGTGCATGCCACACGGGATTTAATTCTTCTTTTGCATGTTCATCCTGGCCGTTCTTCGACATGCTCAGGAACCGTCCCTACGGGACGAAAGATGTATTTCTGTTTTTCCCAACGCCAGGGATTGTATCCCCGGCTACTGATATGTTGTCCCTCCGGGACAGGGTTAATCGATTTCAGGATTTCTATTTTCCATCGTGCGCTCGTAACTTCGTTCTTTCCTCTTCACTCGTCGCGTCTCCGCGTCGCCCCATCGTCGCGTCGTTTCACCACTAGCGACCCCTGGTGATTATTTCAGCGTTATTGATGTCAGCGAATAGGGCGGAAGACGCAGCGTCTGGTTCTTTGCTATTTCGATACTCTGCTGCACAATGCCTTTGTCGACCTTTTCTTTTGTCAGTTGGTTCATCGAACCCGCTCCGGTAAATCCGGGGATATTCAATGATATCTCTGCCGTGGTTTCGGGCATTTTATTTACAATCATGACTGTTGTGCCGCCATCGTGTTCGGTCAGGTAGCAGGTGACATTATCATTGTCGCTTGTGCATGATACAAGTTTGCCCCTGAGTGCATTACTTGCCAGTTTGAATGCCCAGTACGATGGCCGCGGGACATTGTCGCCGTCGGGTGCGCCGGTACGGGAAAGGTAGCCATAATCGCCGCCCTCTGGAGTGATGTCATTGTGGATATCCCAGTATGAGGCCTGCTCGATATTATGTTTTGCCAGCACGCCAAGGTAATCGGCCACAAAGAGTGCGTTGACAATTGTCAAAGTTTGCGGTCCGGGTTTGAAATCGACCGAATTCCACTCGGTCAACCATATTTCATACTCTTTTTCAGCATTGCCATATTCATTAACCTGCCGTCTCACCGAAGGAATTATGTCATCGAGGCTCTGCGGCGCAACCAGCAGCGCAAAATCGTTTTCTTCACCGGCATGCTGCGGGTAATGATGAACGATAACGGCATCGGCAAGATCTTTTGTGTACTCGAATACTACTTTATTCCATTCGCCTTCAAGTACCCAGACTACACCGACCAGTATTGAAGGATCCACTGCTTTCATGGCTTTGATAAACTCTGCAGCCCGTTTGCCGTATTCTTCGGCAGTGCAGTGATTTGCATGCCAGTCTCCGTAGAGTTCATTGCCGATTTCCCAGAGCTTTACCTTATCTTTGCTGTCGACATTGATATGCTTCACCCATGCCGCAGCTTCTTCGGGGGTACCCCGTCCGAAATTGACCGTAATCATGGCCTCATTGTCGGTTGTTGCACAAAATTCCATGAATTCATCGGTATCGACCATCCAGTCTTTCCGCTGGAGCACTTCCTGCCAGTGGTCTTCATCAGCACGCAATCCGCCGGGATAGCGGACGACATTATGATCCACAGCTTTGACATGTTTTGCCGTAGCCGGCTTGAGCAGATCGCCGTCCCACAGCGCTGCATTGATACCAAAGAGACCTGGATTGATATTCCCGGTAACGGTTGAATCGAAATCGCCGCTGATCGTCAGGGCGATTTTTTCAGGGGCTTTGGGCTGTTGGATTTCACGGGTATTGGTCAGTTTGACATTATCGATCCCAAAAGAGCCGACCGTTCCTTCGCCAGAGGGTTTGAAATCGAGACGGTGCATCCCAATAAGATCGAGCCGTCCATTCTGCTCGGCATCTTCGGGCTGATAGTAGGGAAATTTATTGAAATCCTTGAACGGCACGAGCACTTCACTCCACCCGCTTCGACCGCCTACATTCGATACGAATACTTCATTGCCGCCATCCTGTATCTGGACAGTAATCGACTGATAGGGTTTGGTGGCATAGAAAGAGAACCGAAGTCCCCAGTGCTGTGACCAGTCGTTTTTTACCGAAGAAGAATCTCCGGTGAGATAATCGTAATAGGCATCGCAATAGTCCCCGAGTTTAAAAGAGATTTCCATAGCCTTGCTGCCGTATTTTTCTTTGTTTTCCGGCTCGATAAAGGAGCAGGAGATCTCAGATTTCGGCCCTGATGCGCTTTCCCATTTCCGGCCTTCTTCGCTTTCAAAGTCGTGGAGAAGAACATCGGGCTCATCGGATTCAAAGGCTGCCCAGTATTCATCAGGATCGACATACCCGGGGATATCTTCGATAATCTGCATGTCATCGATATATATAACCGCGGGTTCGCCGTCATCGACACGGTTTTCGTAGCGGTTGATCGAAAAACGAAATTCATTGATTGCGCTCCAGTCGACATCAGCACCGATTTCCGCCTGATTCGTGGCATCCCAGTACGATCCCTGAGCCATAAACTGCTTGATCGGAATCATGAAATATTTCCAGGTTGTGTCGAGTGTTCCGAAATCGGAGAGGGCGACTTTTGTCTGCACCTTTTTGCCGTCCGATTCATCATCTAAAATACCCACATAAGCTTTGGTGACCTTAGGAGAGGCTTTTGCAAAGAAAGCCAGGCCGGCATGAGTGGTCCGTTCTTTGGTTAAATTGATATTCTTGCCTTTGCCCAGAGCGTATGTTACCCCCGAATAGTCTTCATTGTCCTGATACATGACTAACACGCCCTTGTTTTCATCCGATGTTGTGGGATGGACGTTATGGGCGGTTTTGCCGCCATAGACATAGGCAAATGCGCCCGCAGGAAGTGCATCGATGAAAATGGTATGCACAGGCGTTACGTTGGGTTTTTCTGCGGCTGGCGGGGGAGTGATCGTTTCTTCGCGTTCATCCCAGTACTCCTGATCGAGCGGTGCCGGAGAGGATTCAACAACATCCCGCAGAACAAAGATATCATCGACCCAGATACGGAATTTTTTATTTTCACCCTTTTTGATTTCAATACGAAATTCGGCAACTTTGTCCCAGTCGAACCGCTCGGGAATTTCAATACTCTTTTTAGGATCCCAGAAAACACCTCGACCGCCGAATTTTACGAGTGGGATAGTGACCCTGGTCCATTCATCAGTGATCGAGCCGTACTCATTGAGCGGAACACGAACGACCGTCTTTTTACCGTCGCTGTTTTCATCATCCACAAGCGCCACCCAGGCGAGTTCGCCTCCCTGAGCACCTTTAACCCAGAATTGAAGCGCACCGTCGGCATAGTAGGGACTCATGTCGTATAAAAGATTATATAAACAGACCGATCCCCCGGAATACTCATCGGCAATAAGATCGAATTGAAGCGAAACTTCACCATTTTTCCCCGATTCTTCAGGAATAAACACTTTCGACTGATCCGGATACCAGTATGCATACCCGCCCGAAACATAGGCCTCATCGAAAAACCGGTACACCAGTTTCTGAGTGCCCGAAGTTTTAGTTGAGGCACTTTCCTGTACACCATAGCCCGGAAGCGGCTTAATCTGAATTTTCTGGAAACATCCGGGAATAAGGATTGCTGTAAGAAGGATCGGCATAATCCGTGCTGTCAGATAATTGCTGAATTTTAACACTTTACTATTCATGGTCCTGCTTTTCCACTTTCTTAATTTTCTGCCTCAACGTAACCCCTCCCTGACGGTCGGGGTGCGGCACATTTGTTAAGCAAACTTTCCTCTTATTTTCTTTTCCGTTAATCTCTTTGTTCTTGAGACAATGATAATTTGCAAACCCCTCGTGCGCTCGTGACTTCGTGCGCTCGTTTGTAACCCTTCACTCAAAAAACAACATCCAACGACACATCCACCAGGAACTGCTCAAAATCCATTGCCCCGGCATCCACATCAGGATCATCATTGGTATTCGTCACCGCTATCTGCCCGAGGCTGAACACGACATCGGCACCGGGGGAGACCGTCCACTGAAAACCGCCGGCAAAATGGAGCTGTTTTTGTCCCCAAATTGAGTCGCCTTGAGTAAAGTCGAGCTTATTGATCTGCACTCCGCCCAGAAGTGCGGTTCGTTTCCAGAATTTGTAGTAGAGTCCCAGGTTGGTAAAATCGGAAGTGATACCATAATTATTGCCCGAAAATGCTTCGGGACCATCGTTGTCGGCCTGAGCGCGCACAAAGCTTCCCGAAAGCCGCAGGGGGAACGGAAGCACTTTTGCGAGGGCCGAGAGATCGAATGATCCGCCGCCGCCGAACCTGCTGAATGCTGTGGCAGGGAAATCGACCAGCGAATCGGTTGTTGCATCGATCATAACCGACCCTTGCATGCCGTCAATTTCATCGAAGCTGTCGAACAGTCCCTTAACTTCGATACCATAGTCACTGAATCCGACCCCGATTTTTCCGGTAATACCATTGCGGTTGGGGGTGGCCGGGCCGAAAGGCATGACCAGTTGCAGTGAGGGGTCCATTTCAGCGCGGAGCCTGTTGAGCTCATCCCTGGTAAATATCGAATGGGTATAGGAATTTTTCATGAACGGCGCCTTGTGCCATCGGTTGGTTCCCTGGCTGGGAGTGAATTTAAAAACCGTGTGATACATGGCATCGTAACTCGAATAGAATTGCGGAATAAATGTGCCGCCCACTACCGAATCATTTTCAATATTCATGATCCGTTCACCAACAAACGTTGGTGACTGGGCCAGCTCATTCCTGAAATCCGGTTCGTTACGGACCAGCCCCGCGGTAACATCAAAATAAAACCTTTCTTTCATGCTATAGCCGATCGACCCTTTAATGTCAAGCGCCGTACCGGAGATAGTATTTTCCGTAAAGCCCGACACCGTGTCGAAACGTGTCGAGTCATCGGAAGACATGGCGATTTCTGCGGAAACACCGAGGTTCCACCGGTCGAGCTCCAGAAGCGGAGCGACATCGATCCCGGCCCGTCCTGCAGCAATGCCGGTCCGCTGCGCAGTGGTATCGACTGTGGTATCGGAACCCTCCATGCTCCCTTTGTGATCGAAAATATAGATATACGTTCCACCAAGGGTTATTGATTTCAGAAACCGGGTATCGAGATTTGCGCCTGTTGCGATTTTTTCGACAGGTGAAAATTCGATGACATTGGCGACTTTGCTTCCGTTCTGGATACTGGTTTCCACATTCCTGAGCCGCGTTCCGAGAAGAGCGAAATGAAACTCATCGAACAGAGGATAGATTTCTGCATCGAACCCGAAATTAAGTCCCTGAAGTATCCGGTTGTTATTTCCCAAAAAGAGTTCATCCATGGCGATGTTTCGTTGACGGGAGAATATTTCAGGCTCGTAGAGCATATCGATTTGCGGTGCGTAGAGAGTCAAGGGGCTGAATTTTGCCTTGAAATCACCGGCATTGAACCGGATAACATCCCACCCCGTAGCATCGATACTGATCCACCGGCTAAAAACAGGATTGCTGATATCGGAGAAGAAATTTTGCCAGTTCTGATGCATTCGTAAAATAAGCCGTCCTTCAACATTCGAGACCGGCCGGGCGGTTATATCAAAATCGACTGAAGTGAACTCATTGGTTTCAATGGTCCGTTTGGACGTATCGGCTGCTTCACCGCCAAGATGGGATAAAAAGTACTGAGATCTGAATTCTCCGCCGAATGATATACCCGCCTTCGCCATCGCAGCATTGACCTTTTCCTCCAGTTGCTTGAGGCGTTTTTCGGTGGTGTCTTTACTGTAAACTGCCATAAGCAGCAGCGTTATCATCAATCCTGTTCGCGAAAACTTTTGCATTTATATTACTCCTTAAATATGCACTAAAACCACATCTTTATTTCTGTTGATAGTATCGGTGTTTCCCAGTTATTATCAGGAAAATTGACATCGTCGTGTTTCATCCATTTAGCCCGTCCGTGAAGTCCTACACGGGAAAAGATATCCCAGTCAAATCCGAGACCAAAGGCCATATCCATAAAATCGATCGGTTTATGAACTGCCACTCCGCTGGTATCCTGCATGTATGCCTTTTGTGAACGCCAGTTCTCGAATCCGGCAAGCCCCAGGAGGTAGAAACTCTTTGTCAATGCAATGGCAGGCTCGAATCGGAAATAGGTTCCCCACAGGAGCATATCGTCACTTTCATCATTGAAAGCAAGGGGCTTGAATGCTGTCGATACGCCATTGAGCGCAAAATAGCCACTGATAAAGAGGTCTTTATCATAACCTATGTAGCTGCCGATATCATATGCAGCATCTAATTCGAAATTGAATGTGTATTTTTTGTGTTGAGGCACAAAGGGTGAACGGGTGAAAATTGTCGATATGTCATTGAGGTTTGAATCGGCTTCTGCTGCACTTTGATAGGGCACGAACCCCTCATAGATATTCAAATAATCGCTGCGCATCCCACCGCCGGCAAAACCGACCGGAGAACCGTATTCCTTGGTATGGTAGCTCTCATCACCCAAACGTTTGCTGTATTCTCCGTTCATGGAGTGGTCGACAAGATTATTTCCCCATCGATTATAGGAAGAGTGGAACAGGTTGAACAGGTCCTGCCCGTTAAGCCGGTAGGGAAAATAGAGAAGGTCGCGGGCTTTTTCAAGCTGAAAATGCTGGCCATAGGTAAATCTGAGATGACCGTAACCCTTGAGTTTCGGCACAACCGACACATTGATACCTGCCATATTCTGCACATAGGGAGATCCTTCGCCTCGCGCCACAAACTTCCCGGGTCCTACAAGGTTGGAACCGAAGGGAAAGAATGCATCCATCGGTGGAGCAAATGACAGAGGAGAATAAAAACCTTTGGGAACGACGGCGATATCGGCCTGGATGGGGATACCGTAATCGCTCTTTATTTGTGAGTAGAATGCTATTCTGGGAACGGATTTACGGTTTTCATCGGTCCGGGTAACAATGTTTTTTTGTGTTTCAGTATCGAAGCCGGTCGAGTCGTAGCTGAAAAACGATGTGTCGATGACTGAGCTGGCGATATCAAGATGGAATCCCAGTTTTTCGAGTAACTTCCCTCGCAGGTCTGCGGAAAATACCGAAGGCTCTTTGAAGAAAGCCCGGTTACCTGCTCGCTGCGTACCAAAAACCTTGAGGAACGGGCTGAGATTAATCAAATCTTTCCGGTAAACCATTGTAAGGTAATTCAATCCCGGGGTAAGGTTGAGGAACGCATTGTCCTTTGCGACCCGGCCATGAATGATATGGCGGTAGGTATCGCCAATTCCCCGTCCCTTAGCTTCAGTGAGTTCCCCGGCATAAGCCAGGTCGTTACTGAAATCGATATACTCCCGTTCGAAATTGTCGTATCGCTCGAAGGTGCCATAGAGGAAATTGAAATAAAGATCTGCGGGCAGGTTGATACTTTCAAGATTTATTCCCTGGAATGCCTTTTTATTCCATGCCGCCCGGCCGGTTTTTTCACCCTTTGCAATGTTGTATTCGTAATACCGTGCAATCGGCTGTTCGATTTCGTAGGGGAGATAGTCCCAGGCAAACGTTCGCGGTTGCGATTTCCAAATCGTAAAGGGGGACGCTTCGATCCAGTGGACAGCGCCCATTTTCAGCCAGAACGATGCCGGTACGGTACGAAGTGCAATTCCGGCGCACATGTCTTCGTGAATACTTGCCTGGTTATCGCCTTTGTCATGACGATACTGTGCGAGAGTATCGCCGGTGTATTCATTTGTCCAGACACCGGGAAGCGTATGCTGGAATCCCAGCTTGGCCCACAGCACCGTGTTACGATTAGCCCTGACCACCATGCCCAGGCGAACCAGTGATTCGTTACCTTCCCAGTTTGCCTGAAGCCACGAGCGGTCATCCCGCATGAATTCCGGATATTTTTCAAAATGATGATATTGTAGCTTCAGGCGGGCCTCACCGGAGAAAGAAACCGGTGAAGACCCGCCAAAAAGCAATGTGGAAAGGACACTTTTCTCTAAATTGTCAATTTTATTTTCAAGCGAATCGAGCCGCTCTTCTTTGCTTTCTCCGGCAGCGGACAATGCTGCAGTCGAAAACAAAATTCCTGCCAATGCTATCGCCTGTATAAGATTATGGTGTATACTAAACAACCGTAAAATCTCCTTTGTATAGAAACTATTCTTCACTTTCGTGCGCTCATGACCTCGTGGGTTCATTCTCTGCCGCCTGCTACCCATTTAGTGCCTAAACATTGCCCCACCGTTCACAGGAATTATTTATATCCATTCCCGATTCAGTACCGGTATATCTTTCAGAAGCTTTTTCGTATACTCGTGCTGCGGATTCAAAATCACGTTGTCAGGCACGCCCTGCTCCACAATCGCACCCCGTCGCATAACAAATATTCGATCGCTGACATGATAGGCGAGACCGATATCATGGGTAATAAAAATGATACTCATGGCAAGCTCGCGCTTGAGATCCAAAAGAAGCTCAAGGATCGTTGCTCTGCTGCACGCGTCGATCATCGATGTCGGTTCATCGGCAATGCAAATGCTCGGACGAATAAGAAATATCCGGGCAAGGAGCAGGCGCTGCATTTGACCCCCCGAAAGCTCGAAAGGAAATTTACCTTTTATTTCACCGGGGTCGAGGTTTACCATACGAAACGCTTTATCGATACGATCCTGTTTCTCTTGTTCCGGAATGGTCGTATCCAGCAGCTTGAAACAGCTTTTCATCTGGCTCCGAACAGTAAAGAATTGATTGAACGAGCTGAAGGGATCCTGAAATACGGCCTGCACCCAACGCCAGTAATTACCGTGTTCGGTTACCGGGGTACTTTTAAAATGCAGGTCGCCGCTGGTAATCGGGTAAAGCCGCAGCATGAGACGGGCAAGTGATGTTTTACCGCTGCCTGATTCTCCCACAATCGAAACGATTTCATCACTGCTGATATGAAAAGAAACATTGTCGACTGCAGCGACTGCATTTTTCCCATGGCCGAATATACAGCTCACATCACGAGCAGTCATCAAATGGTTGCTATTTTGCATATTCGCACCTCACAAGGCGATCGGCCACTGTTTTCATTTCCTGACGGTTCATCGGGCAGGTTGCTTTGTTTGCCACAGGGCACCGGGGAGCGAAACGGCATCCCTCCATTTTTTTCTTGAGATTGGGCGGCGCACCGGGGAGCGCTGTCGGCTTTTTCTCCCGTGACCCTTCCTCGGCCAAGAGCATCGAATCCATCAGTGCACGAGTGTAGGGGTGGCGGGGATCGTGGATTATCTGGTCACGCGTACCGGTTTCCACAAATTCTCCGGCATACATTATCGCGATATCATTGGCGATATGATAGAGCAACGGAAGCTCATGGGTGATAAATATCATGCTGCCGATAATATCCTGTCGCATAAGGTCGAGAAGAAGGGTGATTACCGCTTTTTGTGTGGAAACATCAAGTGCCGACGATGGTTCATCGGCAATCACCACCCGGGGATTCATGATTGTGGATATACCGATCACAACCCGCTGTTTCATCCCGCCCGACAGCTCCAGGGGATAGGCGTCCAAAACCCGTTTGTCCAGCCCGATCGCTTCGAACCGTTCGGTCAAGCGTTTGATTATTGACGGTTTGTCCAGGTCCGGTTCATGGCACCGCATGACATCACAGGCAAAATTCTTTATTTTACGGGTGGCATTAAGAGAATTCAGTGCACCCTGAGGGATTATCGAAATGCGTTTGCCAAGAATATCTTTTCGAAGGCGCTCAGGCTCCATCCCGATAATGTTGATACCATCGATGGAAACCGCTCCCGATGAATAATAGAGCGGAGGAAGGAACAGTCCCATAATACCGTTCACCAGAGTCGATTTCCCGCACCCCGATTCGCCGGCTACACCCAGGACCCGTCCGGAATCAAGGGCAAATGAAACACCATCAACCGCATGAACCTTCTCGCCGATACGGGTTTTGTAATGAAGCGAAAGTTTGTCTGTTTCGAGTAACGGCATAGTGCTATTTCCTCAACCGCGGATTGAAAATGCCTTCCATGGCGGTGTTTACAAGATAGAGCGAGAATGCGATGACCGTTACCATGATTGTGGCGGGAAGGAATGCCCACCAGTTTCCGTTGATCAAAGCTTCGGTTCGTTGTGCATAATGAAGAATCTGGCCAAGCGTCACTGTATCATAGGGGCCAAGCCCGAGCATACTGATCGCAGCTTCACTGAGTATCCCGGTAGCCATCTGCATGACAAATGCCATAAACACGTAGGAAAGCATATAGGGAAGAATCTGCAGGATAAGGATCGACAGGGTGCCTGCACCGTTAAGCTTTGCAAGATGGACATGTTCGCGGTTTTTGAGGCTTGCCGCCTGAGCACGGACCGCACGGGCGGTCCAGGTCCAGGTCGTGGCGCCGATAATCAGCGCAACGAGCACCAGGGATCGTTTTTCGATACTGGTGGTGATAAGAATAAGAATAATAAGCGAGGGGATCACCAGGAGCAGATTCGTTGCCATTGTCAGTATATTGTCAAGAAGTCCTCCGCTGTAACCACCGGTGATGCCGATAAGCGTTCCAAGTATCGTTGCAATCAAACCGGCTGTAATGCCGACGAACATCGAAGCTCTCAGACCGAACAAAATCTGTGCCAGCATATCCTGGCCTTCGGCATTGGTGCCAAGCCAGTATTTCAATGATGGCTGCTCGAAAGGATATCCAACCCGGGCAAAGGGGTCGGTTGACGTTATCAAAGGATAGGCAATGGAAAGAAACAGGCATAGGACAAAAAGGCTCGTACCGATAAGAAAAGCGGGGGATGTAAGGAGTGCTTTGAACTGTTTCATGCGTTACCCGCCTCCTGTGCCGCTTTGATTCGCGGGTCTAAAATGCCGATGAGAATATCTATCCCGAAATTCGCCGCCAGAACACACAGTGTCAAAAGAAGCGTACACCCCTGAATCACCGGGTAATCGCTCTCTCTTATAGCAGTAAAAAGGGTTAGTCCGATACCCGGATAGGAAAACACAATTTCCGTGATGAGCGCACCACCTACCATCATACCCAGCGACAGCGCCAGACCGGTAAGCTGGGGGAGCATGGCATTGCGAAAAACATAGCGGACAATAGTCCCTTCGCCGATACCCAGCATCTTTGCATATCCCACATAATCGGTGCCCAGTTCGTAAATCGCCATCGACCGCATACCGATCGCCTGTCCGCCTACAAGAATAAGGAACAGCGAAAGAAAGGGAAGCGTGTAATGAGTGAGAACACTTCCGAAGAAAGCAAAGGAGAAGCTCGGGAGCATATCATTGCCATAGGCGCCCATGGCAGGGAACCATTGAAGCTGAATTGCAAAAACAAAAACCAGAACGATCGCAAAACAGAAATAGGGGATCGAGCTGAAAAACAGCGCAAGCGGGTAGAGCCCCTTGTCAAAAAGGCCCCGTTTATAGGCTGCAAGTGCTCCCAGAACATTCCCGACAATCCACCCCAGAAGCAAGGCTGGAATTTGAAGTGCAAGGGTCCAGGGAAGAGCATTGACGATAATCTCGTTTACTCTGAGCGGGTACTTGGTAAAGGATACTCCCAGATCGCCTTTGAGAAATTTTCCAACATAGGTGAAAAACTGCATGGAAATCGGCTTGTCAAGGCTGAATTCCTGCACATATGATTTGTAAATCCGTAGATATGCCTGCGAATCCATTCCGGGACTGCTCAGTTTGGTCATGATCGTGTCAATCGGATTGGCAGGCCCGAGCCGTGGAAGCATGAAATTGAGAAACAGTGCCACGAACAGGGTCAGAGAGTACCATCCGACACGACGGAACATATAGCGAGAACGGGGTGATAATGTCATACCGGTATTCACTTTTGCGGATCCAGTTGCCAGAGTGCTTTCACACCCGCACCAACCATCAGACATTGCGGCGGTGCATAGGGGTCATCGCTGGTAGGAAAATTTTCCCAGTGTTTCGTGCTGAACTGATAAAAATGCCACGGACGGTACATCAGGGGAATAGCCGGCATCTCCTGCATGAAAAGCCGGTTCAATTCATGATAAGCTTCTTTAATAGCGGCATCATCGCTCAACTCCGGAAGTGCTAAAAGAAGCGAATCCGCGGCGGCGTTTTTATAGCGGCCCTCATTTTCGTACATAACCTGACCCACCGGAGCCCAGTGCCTGGATGACATCACTTTTTCAAAACGTATCCATGGGCACGAAGGCGACAGTTCCGGGTGCGGGGTCCGCATGGTAAAATCGAACAGCCCGTTTTTGAGGTTTTTATCCCAGATCGGATATTCCAAAAATCTCTCGCGAACATCGACACCGATATCCCGGAGCCCGGTTACCGCTATTTTAACGGTGGTCTCCCAGTCTGTCCAGCCGCTGGGACAGGTAGCATTGAGCGTGCGGATTTTGTTGCCCGAAGGATCGATTAAAAGACTGTCCTCGCCCCAGGAATACCCCGCCTCTTTCAGAATTTCCCGAGCCTTTTGGGTATTGAAAGCAGCACCGTATTTTTCTGCATCTTCGGTTGAATAATACGGTTTTTCGGCGCCGAAAGGAAGAATGAATCCGGGCTGAAGGTCGGGTGAGTAGCCATACATGGCAACAATTTTAATTTTTTCATAGTCGATCGCATGAGCACAGGCCCTGCGAAAAGCAACATCATCAAAAGGAGCCTTGGTCATGCCCATAAGAAGGCAGGGAATTATTGCCGGAACATAGTATGGCTGTTCGGGATACCATGTTTTGACGCCCTTGTTGAATTTGTTCCATATTTGCGGGCAGAATGTCTGCGAAATGTCGAGATCGCCCTGCTGGAGCGCAAGGTTGAATTTGTCGTTGTCGGTGAATGAGAGATGAATTATATAGGTCGGCGCCGCTTGTCTGGCTTCGTAAAGCACATTGCCCCAGTAACTATCGACCCGCTTAAGAACAATTTTCCGGTCCGAATAGGCATAGAGCGTATAGGGCCCGGATCCCAGAGGAAGGCTGTCGTTTCTGAATTTCCTGATTTTTGTAAGGATCTGATCGCTGCTCATGTCCTCGGTACCTTTGGTCTCCAGGGGCTCAAAAACCTTTTTAGGTATGATCGGTGTCACCGAAATGATATCGAGGACAATAAACCGGTTGTAGTTTTCTTTACTGAGGATAAATTCGATTTCGTTGTCACCGGTTTTTCGTATACCATCGAGATATTTCCAGTGTGAATGAAGGTGGGTGTTGTAATTTTTATGAATTTGGAATGTGTAGATAACATCATCGACAGTAAGCGGAGTGCCGTCCTGCCATGCTGCATTTTCATTCAAGGTTACGTATAGTGAGGTGTCTTCCAGACGATATTCTTTACCGATGATACCTTCCAGTTGCCCGGTGAGCTGATTGTAGCCAAAGAGTGTTTCGTAGACAAGGTTCATATTGCCGGTCATGGGCCATGCTGGAATCCCGTCCAGGGGATTGAACGTTGTGGGCGGGCCCCACTGAAAACCACCGACATACAGTGTCTGGTTACGCGGGAACCGGGTGACATCCTGGTCACCTGAGGAACATCCGGCCATAAAAAGCGCACAGGCCGTTACAAGAATAGTGACCAGAGAAACAATCCGGCTGGATGTATCATTCTCCTTGAAAAGGGGGTGCATACACTGCTCCTTATCGTTAATACAATTTGGGTGTAAGTAATATTAGTGGTACTATTTCAGGAATGGTTCGAAATGAATGGAAAATGGAGGGGATTAATAGATAGTTTGGAGCACTATTAATAGCATGTGGAAAGGGATTCCATCCCTTTGGATCCCTTCTATGGAAAATGCTTGATTATATCTATGCGCCGGAGCGCATAGGGGGAATTTTAAAACAGACTGTATTGAGGGGGGATAGTATGTTTGCAAATGAATCGTTGAACCTGTTAAAGCGTTTAAAAAGACCATTTGGCGCATGGTTATTTTCTTAAAACCCACTAAATGGGGGGCAAAACAGGGCTCTAAGGAATGCTTAAGCGATTAGAAAATGGCGAAAGTGGCGATTGGAGGGAGGAAATGCGGTTTTGCGTGGTCCGACCCGCATTTTGACCCGCATTTTCCGTAATGTAATGTATGGTTTTGTACGTTCTTGTGACCCCCAAGTATGGGGGGGCGGGCAGAGCCCGGGGGGTTGGGCTATCAGGAAAAGCATTTTCATAGCTGGGTTTTAAGGGGCGCCCAGCCCCTTCCGGAATCATAAATCTGTCGACCTTCGACTTCTGACCTTCAGCTCACTCTCCCTACTCCGCCTTACTCAAGTGCTGCTCCCTGATAAACTCAGCTCCGGCCATGTCACCGCTTTCTTTGAGGGCGCGGTAGAGGTTGGCATAGATACTTTTCACCAGCTCTTTATTGGTGTAGACCACATTTGTCAGGGCCTGATTGAACATATCGATCGCAGATTCGTACCGGTCCTGCTGAAGGTAGATAAGACCCACACGGTACTGTATTTCTGCTATCCGATGGTGATGAGGGAATTTCTGAAAATATTTATGATAATACTCCAGCGCCTTTTCTTTGTCAATTTCAAATTCGAGTTCGGCAAGACGGAGCCACGATTCTCCCACAAAGTAGCCATCGGAGTACAAGGCAAGGTAGGAGAGGAACGCTTCTCTGGCAGCGGCAAAATCTTTTGCATGGTCTGCATAGATTTTTGCAATCGAGAAAAGGGCATCTTCTTTACGAAGGCGTGATACTTCCGGCATTTCGGCAACCATCCGGTAATGCTCGATCGCTCGTTTCCAGTTGTTTCGTCGAAGCGCCTGCTTGGCATTTTTATAAATCTGATCGCTTTTGCTGTTGCTCGTTACCACCGATTTCCCGGGTGAAGATGTTTGTGATGAAACAGTGCTCTTTGCTTGTATCGGAGCCTGCAATCTGGATTTTTTGTCCGGAGCCTGGGCCAAAGGACGTTTCATGATTGCGGCATCGACAGCGAGAATACCCGATTCTTTCGTGCAATTGACCGTGGTATCCATTGTCAGGTAATCATCATGACTCAGCCTGATTGTATGGGTTCCCAGGGGTTGGAGCACAACAAGAGGTGTGGTCCCGTAATACCGGCCATCGATACGAACCTCGGCATCGATACCCCTGCTTCGGATATCGATTGTTGCAAAATTATCGAGTATTTCTGCTGCCGGCGTGTTTTGTATGTCATAGCGGGGAATAATCGTTCCGCCATCCTTGACAACATACTTTCCGCTCCTGTGATTATAAATAAGACTCTGCCCGGCACCGAGCGACTTTTCTCCAAAGACATCGGAGTGAATGGTGAGGCTTCCCTCATACACATGGGTCGTAACGCGGCCTTCGATACCGGGTTCGACACTGAAATAAGTGCCTGTTACTTCGATCGAATAATCGCTGGTGGCGACCAGAAAACGGTTCCGTTCCTCTGATTTGTTTACGAAAAAACGGGCTTTCCCGCCACTGGTAATGCCGTCGATTGATTCCGAAAGATTTACTTCATAGTGTGCCTTGCGGCGGGATGTCTGAACAATATTTACTCCGGAACCGTTATACAGCTCGATAAACCCGTGCATGTTCGTAAGGCCGATCATGCCATCGGTATGGGACGTAAGCCTGGTTTGATCCACACGTCCGGTCTCGTAATTATTGGCTGATGTGCCCTGTGCCTGATAGACATAGGTTGTGACAGGCGAATTGCTGTTATTGTACCAGAGCATGCCCAGGGCAATTGCACCGGCCAGGACAAACGTTGCTATTCCTGCACCAATTTTTCCGGTAAGGTGCATAAAGGGAAGTATAACATGCCAGAAAGGCTGTGCAGCGAGTTCTTGTATTCTTTCTTCACGTTGAATCCGGGTAAAAAGCCGGTCTTCGATTACTTCCCATTTTCCCTGGGTAAGGATAATGTCTGCTTTAAGCGCCTGCTCCCAGTCGGGAAGCTGTGAAAGAGGCTGCAGTGTTTCATCGAGTTTCTCTTCGATTCGTTCCCATCGGGCAGGTGACGGTGCATTTTCGGTATTTATGCATTCATCGACAGGTTCTTCGTACTCCCGGTGCTCCTGGATACGTTTGAATAACTTTTCCTCAACCCGGTCGAATAGTTCATCGGATGGCTCCTCATGAAGCTTCAGCGAGGCCAGTTCACCAAGAGAGTCGGTCTTGGCGAGCCGTTCCGCTAATTTGCGCTCAATTGCATCATAGTCGATATGGGAATCATCCACATCGCTGCGCAACTGAGACTCGAACCATGAAAGTTTTCCGTTTTTGTCGTTCATTACGTTTCCAGTTTATCTAAATAGTCCCTTATCTTTTTTCGAGCAGAGAACAGGCGGGATTTTACCGTTCCTTCGGGTATCCCCATAATTGCGCCGATCTCCGCAAGATCCATTTCAGAGTATACACTTAATATAAGCGGAATACGAAGTTTATGATCAAGTTGATCGAGTGAACGATCGATAAGATCTTTCAATTCCATCTGTTTTTCGAAATGCGGCTCCTTTGAAGTCAGCAGGAATTCAACATCCTCCATGGCAACCGTATCTTTGGCGGAAATCCTCTTTTCAGCTTTCTGGTACCGCCACTGCCGCGTACACACATGGATAATCAGGCGGTGAAACCAGGTTTTAAAGGATGAATCCCCATTAAAGGTTTTCAGCGACACATACGTCTGAAAAAAAGTTTCCTGCAAAAGGTCTTCGTGATCCCCTTTGTTTCCGGTTATTTTGTAGATCAAGTTATACGCATACGACTTGAACATATGAAATAACTCTTTGAACGCCAATTGATTACCGGCCCTGCATTCCTGCAGGAGCTCTTCAGCCGGCTCAAGCACTGCTTTCATAGTACAACTGCCTCTGCTAAAGTTTCCCGACTCCAGTTTACCCCACAAATAAAATTAGTGGTAATAAATGGAAAAAGGTTCAGGGAAGAGTGGAGGAATGGAGTGAGCGTACGAACTCACGAAGTCACGAGCGCACGATTCGTAAACACATGACGCTTCGATAAACTCAGTGCGTCGCTCCATCACTCCATTTCTTCCCTATCTTATGAAAAATGAAATACTTAATGACATTGCTGCAAACCCCAGGCCTATCTGTGCCGCCTTTTCCGCTGTTTCAGCTCTATGGTATGTCTGCTCGAATAGATCAGGATTCGATTCCCGATCCGGCCTTCCGAGAGCCTGGTATTTTTCACGATATTGATACTGACTGTAGGCAAATGCTGCCAGTGATGCCGTGCCGAGTGCAAGGGATGAGTAGAAAAAGGGAGAGCGAAAGAATGGCGGCTTTTTCATCTGCAGAACATAGGTGTGGTTGCCCGGATGGCTTAATTGTATGTTTTTTGTAAGTGGTGCGTACTTTTCTTTTGTGGCATGTATTGTAATTTCACCAACAGGTACCACCCATTCCAGCGGTGTTGTTGCCGAAAGTCCCGATCGCGCGCCGACCTGTGCGCCCGAAGGCTCCGATTCGATATGAAGATGGCAGAGGTACTGAGTACGAAGATTCTCGACAATTTTCTGTGCCAGTACTTCATAAAATGTGCTGGAATCAGAGGAAACAAAGGGCATTCTCACCAGTGGACGATCACGGGCCTGCTCAAAAGCCTGATCGGAGCGCTCTCCTTTGCCAAGCAATCCGGCATTGATTGCGCAATTGCGCCTGGATGATGAATCGTGATCATCAAAATTTTCGGTGCAGGCTGCGGTTAAGTATAAAAGGAAATCGTCGCTGTATGCCGAATCGGGTTCTGTCAGCAAATCGGGTGCCTGTTTTATGCAATATTCTATTTCCTGAAGCGGCGCACGAAGCTCTTCAAGGAGCTTAATGCCGAAATGAACATCAATATTCTGTTCAACCGATGAGTCGACATTCAAAAATAGCAGGCGTTTGTCTTTTTCACACTCCCCGGCATTAACAGCTTCGGGGCAAGCAAAAAGGAATCCCCCTGCAATAACAGGGAACAGAAAAGAATTAAAGAAAGGAAGAAAAATTTTGCCTTGAGTGTACATGTTTGTCATATATTATACTAAAATATACGCTGACATGCCGGAAAAACTTTTTTTGATGCCGACAGGGACAGCGTGTTATTTTGGTATATTTGGTATATAATGAAAATCAGTTTCAATAAATATAAGAAATCCCGGTCCACTCGATGGAAACGATGGGTCCTTGTCTGTCTTCTCTCCACGCTCTTTTGCGTGGAAAGGGACAATCCATGGGATCCTGCAAACGGCTGCCCCAAAGAGCTTCTTCAGGAAATCAGGGAAAGTACCCGTCCGGCAATCGATTCGACCCTGAATACACTCAGCGCAATTGCCGGAGATGCTCTCCAGATCGACAGTACACTGGCAGCCGTCACGTCTGCCAATGATTCAATTAGCGCGATAAATGATGGAATCAGGATTCAAAACGATTCCATTGCAGCAGTCAACGACAGTTTTAAAAATATCAATTCGTCGCTGAGCGGATGCGATCCGCTGTTTTCTCTCCATACACTGGACAGCCTGAAATCTCTTGTATTGTTTGATGCTGATTCCCAGGCAAAAGCACTTCAATCCCGGGCAAGCCTGGAATCGCTGCGGGTAGTATCGTTGTTTGCCGCGGCAGGTGATGAATGCCCGACGGATAAAGTTTTTGCCGCTTCATATAAAGATTCCATCGCTACAGTACTCGATTCAACATCCTCAGCGCTTTCTTTGCGATTCGAGAATGCCCTGCGCTATTCGGATACACCGGTGGCAATCAATCAGGACTCCATCAAGCCCTATAACGAGTGGATGTATCTGCACAATGCCGATGTCGGAAAATATAATCTGCAGCTTCTTGACAGGTCGACAGTATGCGATTGCACCGTTATCGACAATGCCGATACGCTGCTCGATCGAATAATAAATATCCAGCCGGGACAGGTTGTGGTCTTATCCCCGGATACCTTTTCAACCGAATTTACAATCAACACCTCCGGCACTGAAGGGAATACGATTGTATTGCGAGCAGCGGAACCGGGAAAAACCATCTTTAAAACATCAACAATTACTGTCAGTGATGCCGATTATATTAAAATTGACGGATTCGTTTTTACCGGAAGCGACAAAAGCAGTTTGCGGATCAGCAGTAACTGCAAAGCGATCATTATCACTCGATGCATTTTTACGCACGGTGCACAGCATGGGATCGATATTGTCGACAGCGATGCCGAAATACGGGATTGCCGGATTTATCATAACGGCGGTCATGGGGTAAATGTCTCATCCGGTGATGGATCCAATCGTGTGCGGTTCCATAATTCGTTGATCGTGCATAATCGTCTGAACGGTATCCATGGGCTCACCTCCGAGCTCGATATCGCTTTCTGCACAATTTCTCACAATGGCCAGAACGGGATCTATCTTGACGAACCGCGGAGGCCGGTCAGGATCGCTAATTCGCTTGTTACCTGGCATGAAAACGGGTGGGGTATCTATCGGGAAACCACGGCTTTTTCCGGAGAATTGTTTGCGATTTTGAATTCCAACCTGTATGGAAACAAACAGGGCATTTTTGCCGATTCGACATACCTTCAATTCCCGGTACTCGCGCATGATCCCCTGTATGTGGATCATGCAAATGATAACTATTCCCTTGAGGATGCCGGTGAAATCATGCGGCTTCAGCGGGATGAGGGGATTGTTGTCGGGTATCGGGAATATTTGCCTTAAATCATGTCGACAGCATCAAAAAGACCCCTTAATACTACTTCTCAAATCTTCATTTCGAA
Source organism: Chitinivibrionales bacterium (assembly GCA_014728215.1). Lineage (NCBI taxonomy): Bacteria > Pseudomonadati > Fibrobacterota > Chitinivibrionia > Chitinivibrionales > Chitinivibrionales bacterium. The sequence goes on along the minus strand of WJLZ01000184.1, from coordinate 18,960 downwards.
CTCACGTCCTTAAAACCGATACTAAATATCTATATGAAACATTCCCCATGATCGGTACAAGGACAGTGAATGAAATTTCGCACTCTCAAACTAGTACTGCCGGCTGCGTGTGCTCTTGCAATTCCCTTTCAGTCAAATGCCCTTCATTACAATCACCTCGGCTATGAATCGATCGGCCCTAAATCCTTTGTGGTCGAAAGTTCATCGCCGATTACCCGGACATCGTTTGATATAGTCGATACCCACGGCAACAGTGCCTATTCGGGCACGCTGGAAAACAATGTTTCGGTTGATGAGTGGCCGGGACGCTATTTCAGAAAAGGCATATTTTCAGATCTTTGCGAACCCGGAATCTATCATATTGAATGCGGGGGAGAGCAGTCAGCCGAATTTCGTATCCGGGATAACGTACTGTTTGAAACAACCGCCCAGGCAAATGTCGATTTTTTCAGAGGCATGCGAAATACTTTTGACGATAGAAGCGTTCCTTTTTTTAATGATAATGCTTCACCCAGGGATGTTCACGGCGGATGGAACGACGCCACCGGGGATATGGGTAAATATCTTTCCCATCTGGCATTCTCAAATTACATGACTCCTCAGCAGATTCCCATGGTCGTATGGTCTCTGCTTCGGTCGTGGGAACTCAACAAAAATGATTTCGATAATTCCATTCTTTCCGAAGCGGCCTATGGCGCCGATTATCTTCTCAGGATATTGGACCCCGACGGTTACTTTTATATGATCATTTTCGACCGGTGGGGATGGGACATCAACCGGGAAATATGCACCTGGAAATACAACCCGGACCCTTCGATACCCGAATACAACTGGTCGGGATTCAAGACAAATGATTGGCATGCTGCTTTTCGTGAAGGCGGGGGAATGGCGATTGCAGCGCTTGCTAAAGCCGCGGCATTGGAAATCGACGGTGAATATTCTTCCGATGACTACCTTGTCGGTGCGGAAAAGGCTTATGCTCATTTAAAAGACAATAATCTCAGCTACTGTGATAATGGTGAAGAAAACATAATCGATGATTACTGCGCGCTTATGGCTGCGACTGAATTGTACAAGGCTACCGGAGATGGTTCATATAAGATTGATGCCCGCGGGCGTGCCGACAATCTTGTCGCTCGACTGAGTGATGAAGGCTGGTTCCGGTCCGATTCTCAGGGGCGGCGTCCCTATTATCATGCGGCGGAAGAAGGCCTTCCGGTGATCGCACTGATTGAGTTCCTGACAATCGACACATCGAAGAAAGATGCAATTCATGCGCTCCTGCAAAAAAGTATCGACTGGTATTTAAAAATAACCCACGAAAGTGCCAATCCGTTCAATTATGTCAAGCTGCAGTATGCTCATTACAACGGAAGCACGGGCAGCGGCAACAATCTCGCTGCCGGAAAGCCCTCGGAAGCCTCTTCGAGCCAGTTGCCGAATCTTCCGCAGAATGCTTTTGATTCCGATGCGGTGAACTCCCGGTGGTCAAGCGGGGAGCCGTTCGATTCCCCGGATTACAGCGCGTGGCTGCAGGTCGATCTTGAGAGTGCCTGTGAAATCCAAACCGTTATTCTCCGATGGGAAGCCGCGTATGGCACTGAGTATCGTGTGCAATTGTCCACCGACGGCACAACATGGGACGATACTTACCATGAGACCGCAGGAGACGGCGGTGTCGATATCATCACGATCGATCCGCCACGGCAGGCACGGTATGTACGGATGTATGGCCGGCAGAAATCCTATCTGTGGGGAGGTTATTCGCTCTACGAATTTGAGGTCTACGGTGAATTCACCGGCGCGGTTGAATTCACCACGTCGTTTTTTCAACCCCATGTCAATGAAACCGGCTACTGGTGGCAGGGCGAAAATGCACGGATAGCATCGCTGTCCGCAGCCTTTATGTCTTCGGCACGAGCACTCGATTCATCATTTCAGATATCGATAACCGATTCAGTCTCGGACCTTGCGCTTTCTCAATTCAACTGGATATTAGGCGGCAATCCCTTTGATGTCTGCATGATGTATGGTTTCGGTAATAATAATTATCCCCATTATGCCGGCAAACCGGGATATGCCATTTCGAATGTAGAGGGCGGTATCTGTAACGGCATAACCTCCGATACCATGGGAGGCGGCGATATTGCCTGGATGCCCTGGGAAGAAAGTAATTCCGAGAACTGGCGATGGGTCGAACAGTGGCTTCCGCACAATGCGTGGTATCTTCTGGCCGTTTCCACCCTGAACCACATTCTCAATACAGCACCCCTGGCGGCACAGCACGGTAAGCCGGTCGCATTTTTCGGCTCCGGCATGGCAATTCATTCGAATGATAACGGCCATCTGGTACTCGATCCGGCCGGAGACCATATCAGGCAAAACGGCACCATTACTGTCCACGATACAAGGGGGCGGTTGGTTCTGCGGCAGACTGCAGACGGTGAAAAAACATCATTGTCCTTAGCAGGTCATTCCAAAGGATTATATGTTATCTCGTACACGGCATCCAAACAGAAAACGATCAGGAAAACATATAACTACAATCATTAAATTCCGGAGTTCTCATGAAATTGCACACTCCAGCAGCATTGCTGCTTGCGGCATTTATAGCAGTCTGTATTGGCCGGACGATCATCAGCAACGGTGATTTTTCATCGGGCGATACGCAGTGGACGTTTGGTGATTATCGGAATGTCGCTGACGGCCGGGTTGTCGATGGCGAATACCGGATCGATATCAGCACAGCTCAGCAGGAAGAGTGGGCGGTGCAGCTCATGCAGAGCGGCATTACATTGAGTGACGGCAAAAACTATGAATTGACCTTTGATGCTTATGCGGATACCGATAAAACGATTGTCGTTTCAATCGGGCCCGGGGTTTCAGGCGATATCAGTGTGCCGATAACCCCCTCAAAGATGACCTGTTCCGTTGCATTTTCTACGCAGAACGGTAACGCCCATTCCTGCCGCTTAGATTTTAATATGGGAAAGATATCCGGTATGGTTGCTTTAGACAATGTTGTTATTAAAGAATTTGTACCCGAACCCGATACAACAGGCCTTCCCGAAAAGGACTGCAGTTTTCCAACCGCATCCCGATATCCTTTCGGAATCAAACCCTCGAATTTCACTCAGTCACAGATGAACCGTCATTGCATGGATTGGTTCAGGATGTGGAAAGAGAAATATCTTACGCAGCAAGGGTGCCGGTCAGGTGAATACCGGGTCCAGCGTATCGAAACAGGGGACAGCAATACACACGATACGGTGAGTGAAGGCATCGCCTACGGCATGATAATCATGGTGTATATGCACAACGATTCCAACGATACGCAGGGCTATTTCGATGGTTTATGGAACTACTACTGCCGGTATAAAAACGAGAACAACCTGATGACCTGGCGGATTTACAGCGATGGGACTATGCATTTTCCGGGCGGTGCTGCTACCGATGCCGATATCGATGCCGCTCATGCGCTTTTTGCCGCACACCGTCAGTGGGGAAGCAGCGGCTCTATTAATTATTTCGATCAAGCCACCGGTTTGACTTCCAGTGTTTTGCAGCATGAAATCAGCGACAACAACGATGTCCGCCCCGGTGACAGTTGGGATATCGGCAATCCCAGCTATTTTGCTCCGGCCGTATTCAAGCAGTTCGAAACCCTGACCGGCCTCTCCCGATGGGGTGATATCGCAGGGCATACCTACAGCACGATTGTCGATTACTATTTCAACAGCGATGAAACCTACAACAGTGAATTCGATATGCATACAGGGCTGCTTCCCAACTGGTGCAGCTACGAAGGCGGCGAGCAGAGTCCCGGCGAATGGGCAATGGATTACAACAGTTTCTGGTGGGACGCCTGCCGGTTTCCCTGGCGCCTGGGCTATGATTATCTCCTTCACGGGACAACAAACAGCGACTACGCGCAAACAAATACCGCCCGTATCTCCCGGTTTTTCAAAGAAAAATGCAACGGCGATCCGTCAAAAATCTGCTCCCATTACACGCTCGATGGACGCGAAACATCATGGAACGGCTCACCTAATCCGCATTTAGGCACAGAAGACACAATGAATCTGGCAGGATTTGTCGGCTCGATTGCTGTCGCCGCTATGGTCGATGAAGACCGGCAGTGGCTGGATACATTATACGCCCGGCTTGTGGAGCTTCCGATGTGCGAAACCGGTGTGAATTGGGGAACCGATTATTTCTGCGACATACTCAAGATGCTGTATCTCCTTGTATTAACAGGAAATATGCCGGACTTCTATAGCAGTTTCGAGGTTGATGATGATGTTGGTATTGATAAAAAATCTACGATTTTGCCGCCGGATGAAAAATTTACTCAGCCAATAATGCACCGGGCCGGCAATAGAATTACGATGATAATGAATGTGCATGGAATACAGCAGCACAGTGGCGCGTGGCTTTTTGATCTGGAAGGAAAGAGCATCGCAACGCCATTCCCTCCAACAGTCAGACAGGCGGGCAGATATTGTGCAACTGTTGACGGCTCAGAGCTTTCTTCGGGCATGTATTTCGCACATATTCATATTGGCGATCGCTCATACAGGCAGAGCTTTTCTTTTCTGAATTAAATCATAATCCTCAACGCCCACTTTAACCTGTTGCAGAATTGTCAGCCTGTCTGAAAGTGAACGCATTTATCACCAACTACCACTAAAATAAGATAGGCCCATAAAATCTTGCGTCACCGTCTGCACGAAAAGATTGTTTCACATGTCGAAAAAGGAGAGGATTTATGCGATATACCGCAGCAGCAGTTGCCATTGCGCTTTTATTAACTTATCAATCGAAGGCGCAAACAACCATTCAGGCATCCCGCCCCACACACTACTTTTACACTCCAGCGCCCTATGTGAACGAACCGTATCATCTGGTGATCGGCCTGCACGAAATCTCTTTTGCGCTTCCGGCCAACCTTCAACTGCAGGCATCCCTGCTTGATAATATCGGCCGCATTAACCTTGGCGCCAAATACGGCATCATGGATAATATGAGTGTAGGGGCAGGGCTGGCTCATTCGCTGGTGCACCTCGGGAGGGGCAATCATGGTATTCCCAATTATGCCTCACCTCGGCTTGGTGTTTTCTTTGTTTACGGATTCCTGATGCGTGAAAAACTCGAGTCTGCGTTTACTTTGCACACGCAGATCGGCGAGCGGGTATCCGCCGGAATCGATTTTGGCCTGTTGGCCCGGGTGCACGAAGTCTGGTCGCTCATCTGGGAAATCGGATCATCGGTTGATTTCGAAGATGAACTACTCTATCTTAACACCGACGGTGGTGTGCGAATAAATCCGCCCTCGATACCGTTCCTCTTTTTTGATTTCGGGATCGACCTTGAAGAATTCCCCGTAGCAGAAGGCGCCTCGCCAACCGTCACCGCGTATATCGATGTGCTCTTTACGATGCAGGTGCGATGATAGAGTCGGCTGATATTGAGGCATAGAATCCCGTAATTGCCATATGCCTCGCTGAATTAGCATTTTCCGGGCACTATGGAAGGGGTTTCCACCCCTTAAACCCCATGAGGAAAATGCTTTTTGGTAGTCTATGCCGATTAAAATCGGCATAGGAAGAATCCCTGCCCGAAAGTCTATTGCCTGTAAAGCAGCAGCGGTCCCGTATCCCGCGTAACTACCGGCACGATTAGAGAAATTCATGCTTTTCAGCCTCGGAGAGGTTGGATTATTGTAAAACGGGATGAAACTAAATAAATCAGGCATACAACAGCCGCCTTCCCTTCGGCTCCGGTATTTCTTCACCTTTTTCTATGGATGAGTACGATCGCTGGGTCGATGAAATGCAACGAGATGTGACCTCCGATGAAATTCGCATGCAGGCCCTGAATCGCATGCCTGCCCCGGAGCCTTTCCGAATTTACGATTGATACGGCTTGAATTGCTGAGCCGGCAAACACAAGAGCAATACTCCTGTTTTGTGGGACTGGTCTGCAAATAATTGACAGTTGAATATATGAAATAATTGCATTCGGGGCATTTTATATTTTAATTCCCGATACTATTTAAACAGAATCCTTGTTCTCGTACTATTATTTTTCGGCGAATAGGGGGAATCACATGAAAACCGGAAAACTCGGCACCCACGGTCCAAAAATAACCGAATGCGGCCTCGGCTGTTGGCAGTTGGGCGGCGGATGGGGCAACCCGTGGGACAATGCTGTTGCGCAGGAAATTCTGACGGCATCCTATGATTCGGGAGTGCGGTTTTTCGATACCGCCGATGTTTACGGCAATGGAGAGAGCGAGCGGTCGGTCGGCATGTTCCGCAAAAGTCACCCGGATATCATCGTGGCGACCAAGCTTGGCCGGGCCGGGATATTTCCCGACGGCTACAGCCGCTCCTCGCTCCGTGAAGCAACCGAAAAGTCGCTGAAACGCCTCGGAGTCGGGAAAATCGATGTAACGCAGCTCCATTGTGTTCCGATGGAAATTCTCCGTGAGGGAGCAGTGTTCGACTGGCTTCGGGAGCAGCAGGATGATGGTCTTATCGAGCGGTTCGGTGCGAGCGTTGAGACGGTCGAAGAAGGCCTTATCTGTTTAGAGCAGGAAGGACTCACGTCACTACAGGTAATCTTCAACATTTTCAGGCAGAAACCCCTCAAAGAACTCTTTGTCAAGGCGCAGGAAAAAGGTGTCGGCATTATCGTGCGACTTCCACTGGCCAGCGGGCTTCTGTCCGGCAAAATGACAAAGGAGACCTCGTTCAGGGAAGGCGATCACAGGAATTTCAACCGTGACGGCCAGTCATTCAATGTGGGGGAGACTTTCGCCGGGATCAAATACGAAAAAGGCGTGGAGCTTGCAGATCAGCTCAAAGCAATGGTTCCCGAAAATATGACCATGGTTCAGATGGCATTGCGGTGGATTTTAGATTATGATGCCGTATCGACAGTCATTCCGGGTGCAAGCAGACCATCGCAGGCACGGGAAAATGCCCGTATTTCAGATATGCCGCCGCTTTCTGCGGAATTGCATGAGCGATTGTCAATTTTTTATGAGAAGGAAGTTCATGAGCATGTGCGGGGGCCGTATTGAAATTTTTAAACCTGCAAATGATGCTGATAAATGCATTTTTATTATTGCCAATGCATATTTTATAATGTAAGGTAAATGTATGATATATAAGCTCGAACAAAAAATTGACCGACGGCATCTTGAACAATTTTGTCACAAGAACCATATACGGAAATTATCGCTGTTTGGATCAGCACTCCATGGCGAATTGCGACCGGAAAGCGATATTGATATTCTTGTGGAATTCGATAAGGGGCATGTTCCCGGCCTGATCACGCTTGCAGGGATGGAGAATGCATTGACGGAGATGCTCGGCCGAAAGGTGGATTTGAGAACCCCTCGCGATTTAAGCCGCCATTTTCGTGAAGATGTTCTTCGAGAAGCGGATGTGCAGTATGAAACTTGATGATAGAGTCCGTTTAACTCATATGCTTGAAGCTTCACGTGATGCAATTTCTTTTTCCGGCTCCATGACCGAGGATGAGCTTTCCGAAAACCGAATGGTTCTCCAGGCAATTGTACGCTCAATAGAGATAATTGGTGAAGCCGCTTCGCAGGTATCGCAAGCTTATCGGGCAAAACATCCTGAAATCCCCTGGAAAGATATTGTTGGAATGCGCAACAGATTGATTCATGCATATTTCGAAATCGATCCGGAACTGGTCTACAGTACAGTTCAGCATGATCTTCCAATTCTTGTTGGACAATTGGAAAAACTTTCGCCGGAATGACGAGGCTGCCCCACTTTCCAATAATCCCTCCATTAAATTCCATTTAAAGCCACATATTTTGTATATTGTATTTAGTGAATGCAGTGCGGCTCCAATATGATTCACTTCAAGTGGTTCGATGAAAAAGGGATCGATGTGACCAAAGGCTATCGCTCGTGTAAAGCCGACACCGATATTCCCGGCGGCACCACCGACAAACATGCTGAATATTATGGTGGAAAGTGAGGGTATTAAATGAAAAATGTGTGGGGACATATTCACTGTCTGGTACTGATTGCTGCCGGACATTTCGCAGTTTCGACCGCGCTGTTTGCGGCTGTCAATCCCGCCGACACCGTCTTCTGCACCTGGTATGATTCATCGCAGAGCACATGGGTCTGCACCTGTGATTCCACCAATGACGGCAAGTATTGCTCGAGCCGGGGGATCGGCAGTTTTCATATCGATGACTGGGTGATGTACAAGGATGTCGATTTCGGGAGCGGGTATGCGTTCATGTATGTATTCTACTCCTGCGGCGACAAGTGCGGGTGCCTTTTTGATTTTCGAATCGATAATGTCGATAATGGAACATTGATCCTGACCAACGAAGAAGAGCGGCTGAGAACGTATCCAACCGGCGGATGGCGCGGCGGAGTAATTCACCGCCTTTCCATGGATGAAACGCTCACCGGTGTTCACGATCTGTTTATCAAAGGCGCACTGTGCGGAGAGCCGGGCGGCACCGGCATTATCGATCTGAAATGGTTTCTGTTTTCCAATAACGGCCATGCGTATACCTTCTATGATGCAACCCCCGAGCCCTATATCTCGATTCCGCAGGTTACCCCGGCAAAGCCGCACGAATTTTCTGAAAATTCACCATCGATCATAACGGATCGGCATTCAATTGTTGTCAATCTGAAAAACAGGGGAGAACACACAATCAGCTTTCTGAGGCCTGATGGAACGATGCTTGTATCCGAATCGACAGCCGGGCGCAGCAGCTACCTGATGTCAACCATAAAGCTTGTTCCGGGACTCTATATCCTCCAGATAACAGGCGCTGACATGGCGCCGATGCGGTATCGCTATTTAAAGCAGTAGGAATATACAATGGTTCTTTATCCGGCGCTTTTCATGTCTGCCGCTATTTACTGACCGCTGACTGCTGAAGCACCGACTGCTTTACCGGAAAAGGCAATGAAGTCTGGTCGATCGGCGAAAAAGTATACGAAATACTCAAAAAATATCTCCTCCTCCGGGAAAAACTCCGCCCCTATATCATGCGCCGGATGGAACTCACCCATCTAAAAGGAATTCCTCTCATGAGACCGCTGTTTTTCGATTTCCCGCACGATCCCATTGCATGGGAAATCGAAGACCAGTTCATGTTCGGGCCGGATATTGTTGTGGCGCCGGTGCTCGAGAAATCGGCGGTGAAGCGAAAGGTGTAGCTGCCTTCAGGATCAAAATGGCGTGCTCTTGATGGTGATAATGTCTATGAAGGCGGGAGTGAGTATGTGATCGATGCGCCGATAGATAGTATTCCTGCGTTTTATAAAGAAGGCTCCAATCCCTTGTAATTGTTCGGCACATTTGCGGTTTAGCTGATCGTTGTTGCTATACTTCCTTATAAATCAATTTTTTAACGACTTCCTGCTTTTTCTCTAACATTTTCATTTAAAATCCTGAAACTTTATTGATCCTTCAGCTTATAATCAGCGACTGTATAATTGATATTTATATCTATATAATTTTACTTAATTAATTTAAAAAACTGTTGAAAAGTATTTAAATTGAATGTTATGATTAAGTTAGAATTTTCAGGTCATGTTGTGCAGGTGGAGCTATAAATTTTTATCTTCATTTATTAAAGCGCTTAATTGGCGTAAGAAATCATAGTTAGCAAGAAGGTATGCTGAAAGGAAATCCTGTGCTAAAAAGATTTTTGAGATTAGCATTATTCGTTTTTTGTACTTTTATAATTGTAGGTTTCCATAAGGCAGATGCAGCAATTACGTTTGATACTTCTTCAGCAGGCTCGATTGCTCTGGATAATGCTTGTGAATGGAATCACCAGATCGGTGGAGGGAGTAACCGCATTTTAATTGTAAGCGTTGCAGGGTTCGATCCTGGTAATCCATGTCCTACTGCGGGGAATCATGCTGTGGCAAGCATTACCTACAATTTTAAAAATTTAACAAAAATTACTCATGCAAGTGATTGTGGTTGGAATGGTGATGTGCGTGCAGAGATGTGGTATTTGCTCGATGCGGATTTGCCTCCGACCGGCAATTATGAAATCACTGTTAACTTTACCGGCCAGGTAAGTACGGCCCAATGCGGCGCTATAAGCCTGGCAGGAGTCGACCAGACGGGTACCGTGCCTGAAGTAGCGGATACTGCATTCAGACATACAGGGGGATTTACCACCTTTTCCAAATCCCTGACGACTCTGACAGACGGCGCCTGGATTGTCGACGCATCATTTCCGAAAATTGGAACCGGTTCATACGTTGCACAAACCCCGAATCAGGTCAACCAGATAGAGAGAATTGAATTACAAAATAGTAATTCAGGTATTGGCATTAGTACACGTGAAATTGTTAATGCAGGATCTGCAGCAATGGGATGGAATACTACGGTATCTGCAAATCAGCTTGCGTATGTTCTTGCCGCTTTTGCTCCATATAACGCACCTGTTCCTCCCTCAAATGTTTCAATCGCTCCATCCGACACAAGTGTCGCTGTTGGAGGCACTGTCACATTTCGCTCAACTATAGGAACCGGCACGCAGCCTTTTTCCTATCAATGGAAACGCGGAACGACTGTTGTCGGTTCGAACCAGTCGACACTGCAAATAAGCAGTGCGGCATTAGCTGATTCCGGTTCATATACAGTCACGGTTTCCAATGATTCCGGCAGTGTAACCTCGCCTGTAGCAAACCTTACAGTCCTCCAAGGCGCAACAATAACTTCCGGCCCGACCCCGGTCAGCGATACCCTTGAAAACGGCGCAGGCGCAAACGTATCGTTTACAATCACCGCAACCGGGGACAATCTCACCTACCAGTGGCGCAAGAACGGGTCTCCGGTATCCGGTACAAACATTTCGGGCCAGGCTACGGCAACCTTGACAATTTCAAATGTCACCTATGCGGATTCGGGCAATTATTCCTGCAGGGTCTACAATGCAGTGAGCGCAGATACATCGGGAAACGCAACATTGAATGTCACCGCGCTGATCGTGGCGCCGTCAATAAGAACCTCGCCGCAGGACCAGATAGTCGAGGAGTTCCAGTCGATAATATTCACGGTCGAAGCCGACGGATCTGCACCAAGCTACCAGTGGTATCATAACGATTCGCTGCTCAGTGGCGCAACAGGTATCGGGTATCAGATCGGGATTGTGGATTTTGGCGATTCTGGGTATTATTCGGTGAAAGTCTGGAACTCCAAAGGCTCGGATTCAGCAGCAGCGTACCTCACGGTTAAGGCCAAGCCACCGCTTGTTAATTTGCAGCCTGCCGACACCACCGTTGCCGAATCGGCCTCGGCTAGTTTTTCCTGTGGAGCAACGGGATCCGAACTGCGCACCTTTACATGGTACAAAGAAGGGCAAACTCAATCGATTGGCTCAGGAACAGGATTGACGACCATTCAACTGAATACGATCCCGATATCCTCCAATAACACCCGCTACCGATGCATTGTCACCAATGCCGGCGGTGCGGACACGAGCAATTATGCAACCCTTCATGTTACCGAAAAGGTGCGTGCGAGCTTCACCGCTTCGCCGTTGAGTGGTGCAGATTCAGTCCAGGTCGTGTTTACAAATACCTCCACCGGCTATATCGAGTCCTTTGTCTGGCACTGGGGAGACGGTGATTCGCTTTCCTATGTGGCGTCATCACCGCCCACGCAGATTGCCCATACCTATCGGGACACCGGAACTTTTACCCCATACCTTGCTGCGATCGGTAATGCGCTTTCTGGAAGAGACACGGCGTATCTGGCCGATGAGGTTGAAGTATACGATGTCGGTGACAACAAGCTGTATATCGATACGATCCGCTACATTTCTTCAACGCAGATCGAATTGACAATCGCAGGTCTGGATTCTCTTCCGCAGGGACCGATACCGCCGCCGCCTTCACAGATGGGCTTGTGGTACAGTCAGAACGGCAGGGCCGGGATCGATACGGCCCTGGCGAACAGATACGCGACCTATGAAATCTCCGCGCTTGAAACCAATCCGGTAATTATCGTTTCTGTCGAGCCGCCGTCAGGGCCTGCCGATACGGTATACGGAGTCTGGATTTCGCCGCTTTGGGAAAACGGCCCAAGCTTTTACAATACATTCAATACAGCACGTATAAAAATGACCCCGCCGAACAATTTCACCATCGCAGGATCATTTCGCGGCAATACCGGCACACTCTCCGATGTCCAGTTGAATGTTGCCGATTCGCTCGATATGGCGAAAGTTACGGTTGGCAAGGCAAGCTCGGAACTTGATACAAATACTGTCGAGAAGGTAATCATTCAATACACCAACAATAAAAACCAGGTGAAAGCCACCGATACGATACCCATCGGTGATTTTCGTTCGGCAATATCGGGCGACAGCTATATCTGGATGATTACGGATCCTGATTTTTATGATGCCTCCACCGGTCGAAGCGATACGCAGACGGTGACGGTTTCGGTGTGGCAGGTGAGCTATAACGGGCTTGTAAGCGACAAGAAGACAACGACCTTTTTTGCTGGCTGGCTCCCGCCGGTAAACAGCTCCAAATTGACGGTCGATTCGACCAAGGCGACCAAGATATGGCTCCGATGGGATGCTGTAAGCGACATAGACAGCATGCGAATACTCCTTGCCGGTCCGCCCGATTCAATCACCACCGGTCGTCCGACCGGCGGCGAATTGAGCAGATACGATATCTATTATCCGGCATCGGTCTCAGATAACAGCATGACAATCAGCGGACTTTCCAAAGAAACGAAGTACTATGTTGCCATGCAGGTGCAGAAAGACCTTCTGTGGTCCGAAATCACCAGTCTCAATCTCGATATTGCGGAAACAGGAAAAATCGATCCCACCGATATTGTGCAGAATACCTCAGTGCTCGATTCGGTGAAATTCAATTCCACCACCAATGAGATCGATGTTTACTGGACGGTTGAACTCAACCCTGAAGTCCAGTTGGATCTCGGGGTCACCTGGAGCCTTGATGCCGCTCTGGCTATCACGGCTAATCCTGATGATAATGATAATAAAGTGACGGAATCGCTGTTGCAATCATCCGGTACAAAATCAGGCGTTTTCAACCTGGACCTCGGCGACAGTCTGATATTCGATACGACATATCATATCGGCGTATGGCTCCGGAGCTCGCAGGGCCCCTGGGCCGAACCTGCCGACAACGGTATCGGACAGGTGAAAATACCCTCGTTTACCTGGCAGTCGGTTTCCTATTTCACCTCTGATACAATCACGGCGTTCAATGGGAATATCGCCCTGATCAAGGGTTCCTATTCAATCGATGCCCCCATTCAGGATAGTGTGCGTTTTTATTCTCCCGTCTCTGTTCCCGAGGGTCTTGTGCCGGTGAGTGTGGGATTTTCATTGACAAAAGATGCATTCCAGCCGTTTGTTATCGGCATTTATTTCGATTCGATACCATCGGGATATTCGGTTGATGACCTCGCGCTTTACCGTGACAGTGCGGGCGTACTCATTGTACAGCATGGTTTTCAGGTCGATAGACCGAACGGGTTCGTTTATGTTGTCACCGAAAAATTTGTCGATGATGCCGGTAATCCCATGCCCTTTATCGTTATGGTTGACGGCGCCGCGCCGGTTGTTACGTTTGGAAGTGATACGAGTGCTGCCGTTGATGCCGGTAATCCACTCGGTGACAAAATATCGATTGCCGACAATACCGCTAATGTCAAGTGGGAGATTTTTTATGCCAAAGACAACAGTGATTTTCATCAGGGTAACTCAATAAGCGGGTTCAGTACCGGGAAAGCATCCGATACAGTCATGTCCGAGATACCGGCAAGCTTTATCACCGAAGAAACCGGGGTGCGGGCAATTCTGATTGTCTCCGATGGCGTTCATATCGACACGATCAATATCTCGCGCCGTGCCTTGCGGAGCAATTCCGATGTTATCGCAACCGAGTCGATGGCATGGGTTCCCTTGTCGGTTACCGCAGACCTGAATGACTCATCCGCGGCATCGTCACTGAGAAATCTTCTCCCTGATGAAGACTGGTCTTATAATCCCGGAAATTTCCGCCTGTTCCGATGGGTCCAGCATAGCAGCAATCAGGGCAATGAAAAAAAATGGGTCGAGTACAGCGACGGTGTTTCCGGGCTTTTCAACTTTATTCCCGGACGGCTTATCTGGATAAAAACCCGTGAGGCCATGCCGCTGGGATTCGGTGCAGGGAAATCGGTGTCCCTGAAAGACACATTTGAAATGGTCCTTCCGCCCGAAGAATGGACCGATTTTGCACTTCCCTTTAAATTCAATATTGCTGTAGGGGATATCATTGCATCGACCGGTTCCCATGGCGATTCGCTGCAATTTTACAGTTGGGAGAAAGAGGTGATCAGCGATTTCAACACCCGGACCGAGCGTTATTATTCCGAAGCCATATATATTCCCATAATCGAAGGGCTCAACGATCAGACAACAGAGATTATGTCACAGGCGCTGGTCGGTCATACAGTATACAACAACTCGGGCCAGGAAATTATTCTTCGTATCCCCCCGGTGCCGTCAACGATGTCCCGGTATGCATCGGCCGAGTTGACAAAGAAGCGTGAATCGCCGAATGGATGGAACATCTGTGTCAGAGCGACATCATCGAGCGGATGGCCCATGAGTCCTGTGTACTGCGGATACAGTGATGGACAGGGGAGTGTGAGTCGGGGCAAACGACCGCCCTCATTCTCAAAAACCTGGATCGGCATTTCCGATACCACGGACTCACGGATCTACGGCCACGCTATCATGCACCGGAACCGTGATGATGTCTTCACGTACCGTCTGGCATTCTCCAACGATGGCGACCGGAAAGAGGTCCTGAGCTGCACGCTCGAAAGAAACGGCGCTTTCCCGGAATCCTATGAGACGCGCATACTGAATCCATCGACAAAAACCTGGGAAACCACCGAAAATCTTGCCGTGGAGCTCGAAAGCGGAGCCCGGGAATATCGGATCCTGGCCGCAGGCACCGCAGAAGCTCTCGAAAAGTATCGCACCAGTATGCCCTCACTGCAACTGAGCTTTGTCGGCTGCTATCCCAACCCCTTTGTAAAAGCCGTGCGCATTCTTTACACGCTTCCATACTCGGGAATCGGTGCTATGAAATTTGAGATCTACGACATGCGCGGACGGATTGTCTGGCGCAACGACCTTGCCCGGCTCACCCCCGGAACCGGCTCGATCACCTGGGTTCCACAAAATCTCGCCGGCGGTATCTATGTACTCAAAATCCAGGCGTTCGACCCCAAAGGAAAACAGGCCGGAGTATTCAAAACCCGGCTTAATTATCTGAAGTAAGAAATGGGGGGAATGGAGTACTGGAAACCCAACACTCCAATACTCCAATACTCCAATACTCCAATACTCCAGCTCTTCCCTCATGATACGCCTTGTTTTTTCGCGACTTGGTTTGACAATACGCCCCTGAAAAAGTATACTTATTGTAGTAATACGCCTTGATTTTTACAGGGTTTGGTCTATGAATCGATGGAATTGCTCTGCATGGCAGGACTGGTCACTAAAGTACATCACACTGCGGCTCAGGGGATACCCCTGGGCGCGCAGATCAATCCTAAACGATTCAAGGCAGTTCCCATGGATCTTGGTTTACATCAAAGGATGCTCGGGCTCAATCTCTCCGAGCTTGTAACCGCATCGCCGGCAGACCTGATCAATAAAGGCTGCATTGCCGAAGTCTTTGCCGGTCTGGAGATTCTTTCGAATCAGTCCCCACATACAAAAGCCCGGCTTTTCTATTGGCATCGGGAAGCCGGGTCGAGTAATGCCGAGGTCGATTATGTTATTCAGAAAGGCTCAAAAATCATACCGGTCGAAGTCAAATCCGGAAAACGCGGGGCGATGCAAAGCCTGAATCTGTTCATGAATTCTCATGCCTGCGAAACAGCCGTTCGTTTGTCATTGGAGAATGTAAACCATTACAAGTCTGTCACTATTCTGCCGGTGTATCTCGTCGGGAGGCTCGTGCAGGAATATTTTTCTTTGTGATGTCTGATGGGCCGCATTACCGAAAAAACGGGGATTGTCGATGGCGCCATGCATGTCTTCACGTACAGCTACAGCACCGCCGGCTACCTCATTGATGTCACCCGTGATGGCGTCTCGGTTGGTCATTATGAATACGATTCCAATGGAAACCGCCTCAGCTACGAGGGGCAACTCGGCTCGCAAACCGGCATGTACGATGACCAGGACCGCATGCTCTCATACGGCGGAGCGACGTATACCTATACCGAGAACGGGGAGCTGCTGACCAAAACCGATGCTTCGGGTACCACGCAGTATGTTTACGATGTTCTCGGCAATCTCCGCTCTGTCACTCTTCCTGACGGCAAGCTCATAGAATACGTTATCGACGGCCGGAACCGCCGCATCGGCAAAAAGGTCAACGGTGTTATGGTCAAGGGCTGGATTTACGAAGATCAGCTCCGCCCCGCCGCAGAACTTGACGGCATGGGGAACATAACGGCAAGATATGTATATGGGACGAAAATTAGTGTCCCTCTCCGAGGTTGAAGGAAAATATCCCTGTCCTGTGTAGCAGAGGCTATTTACAAGCAAAAACATGCGGTCATAATTTCTTCCTATGCCGGTCTGCCGGCATAGCATATAATCAAGCATTTTCCTACCAGGGTTTAAGGGCATGGAATGCCCTTCCATATGCTCCTATCGGTATTGCTAAAGCGCTTAAAAGTCTAGTTTTGCGCGTGTTTTATTCTCTTAGAAGCCGAAAATGACGGGGCATATCGAGCTCTAAGAAGTGCTTAACCGGTTAGAAAATCGGAAAATTGGCGATTGCGGGGTGGAAATGCAGTTTTTCCTGGTCCGACCCGACCCGAAGCTCCCGACCCGAAGCTCATTAAATACCTTGTCGACTGTTATAACCGCCGCATCATGATCATTAAATCCCCGGAAATCGAATCGCCCAGAATATCTGCAATCATCCGGATATCATTGCGCCACTCTGTCAAGTCAAGTTCGGTATAACCCAGGCAGAGCATACCTTTCAGATACAGATAGAGCGCTTTTTGATAGTATTGAATGATAGAGGCGGAATCTTTCCCGGATAATTTGAGAATATCCGCTTTTTCTTTCAGCAGTCGACCGGCGATAAGGCATTTCATGCTTCCGGTTGAAGGGTCGATTGAAATGCCCAGGAGTTCGGCAATAGCGGGTGAAGAGAGCGTATCAAAAAGGCTGAAATCGATACCGAGGATTTCACCGGAGGCTTTTTCGATATCCAGTGTGGCTTCTTCGTGTTTTTGCGCATTCCTTTTCAGCAGCACACGGGCAAAAACTTTACCGAGTTGTTCGATCATTCTGAGGATGTAGTCTTTTTGGATCATAGAAATTGAAAATATACTTTAGCAGGTCGAAAAACCATGCACAAAGAATTCGAGCCGGTTTATGGAATGATAAAGACAGTAATATTTCTTTATGACAATGGCCCGAATGCCTGTGCTTGGGTACGATTAGCCGGCTATCCCATTTTTTACTGCAAAAGCGCTCGTTACGAAGAAAAACCAGGAGAATGACGGGAATAATCTATTTATTCCACAATCTTTTTTGGATTTTTATTGTATAATTTATACTGATATTTTACTTCGGAATTGGCCAAAATATTCCGCTGCATGAAAGGCAAAGTATAGAAGAGCCGCGCACAGGAAAAAAAAGGGAGACCAGATGATTTCAAATGATTTACGACAGATTATTTCCAATCTCAAGAAGAAATTACTTTTGCCGTATCTTCAAAGCCTGTTTACAGTTTTCATTTATGTTTTCGTTGCGTATTATCTCGATAAGGATAAAACAAGATCTATAGCGGTACAAAAGGTATTGCTCTATGTTTTTAGTACAATGGCAGCACTGGTGGCAATTGGTTCGGTCGTCGTTCCTCGGTGGTTCTTCAGTTCAAGCAGAATTACTACAATGTTGCAGAAGGAATATGGGCCGGGTGATTGGTGGGACAACAATAGAATTGAACGAATAGTTGGGAAAAATCAAGAATTAATGCGAAATTTGAAGGATGACGAATCAAAAATATGTGCAATGCTCCACTGGACATTTGGATACCATTATATCTTCATGGCACTTCCTGATATGATTGGGATATGGGGTTTGGTTCTCTCCATATTGTCTCAAGATTACAGGTACGCAGTCGTTTTTTGCACAATTTCATTTCCGATAAAGCTGATGTCATATCCACGTTTGGAGAGCATTGCACAAGAATCGGAAATGCAATTTGAAAAACACAGAATCGAATAAAGGATATCGCGAATTCCGGAAGCATTCAATGGGTGAAGGACGACGTACGCTGCAAGGCAGAAGGTAGTGTAAAATAATCTGTGAAAACTTCATTTCAATCAGCAATCAAAACCGCTCAATACTTACCACTCAGCCCACACATGCCGGCATTGCCGGCATGAATATAATAAGCATTTTCAACGCGGGATGTAAAGGGGATGGAATTCCCTTTCCTGCTCATGCATGTACTATCTTTCCTGCTATTCTGCTTGTTTTTAGACTTTACACCGCTAATAAAATAATAATATAATGTAATTAGATACAATATGTACGGTGGTTTCCCTGGGTTGTAACAATATTTGGGGTCAGTCAAGAAAAGTTCAGATTGGGAAGTGGGGGCTTGCATTGTCAAACTTTATTATTCCAGCTAATAAAGTCCGTATCCGGCTTATGCATCACAATATCTTTGATTTTTCCTTAAGCAATCAAAAAGAGAAAGTAAGCAAGAGTTATCTGACTTGCTTTGGAGAGATTACTATTCATCGGAGCTTGTATCAGGCGGACAGGGGCGGAAAAAGTTTCGTGCCGCTTGAAGAACACTGGGGAATGCAGGGGCAGTATGCGACTGTTGATGT
>WJLZ01000183.1 GCA_014728215.1 Chitinivibrionales bacterium | reverse complement strand
GGCAGGGGGGGGGACTGTTTATTTAACTTTGTTGAAAAGGTGGTCGCCGGTTTTTCGTTGGGTAATCAGCCCCCCGGCTTCCATTTCGGCAATCGTTTTAGTGATAAACGGCGTATTGGCGCCGGTCCCCGCGGCAAGATCTTCAATCGTGCATGGACGGCGTTTCAACAACGCAAGGATAATGGAGGAAAGGTCTTGTTCCGATGGTTTTGCGGCGCGTCGGGTAGCCTGACGAGCGATTATCTCGGTTTTCAAGGGAGCAAAATACTCTGCGATTTCTTCCAGCCTTTTTCTGGAAGCCGGTACAACCCGGGAGCAGGCGCCCGGACGATCGAGCGTGTTGAGCTGGGTCCGGGCGGGAGTGATCTTTTTAATAATTTCCTTGAACGCACTCAACTCTTCGGGTGTGTCGTTAATATCGGGAATTATGAATATTTCAAGAAGAATTTCGCCTTTATATTCTTTTGCAAATGTCACCAGGCCTTCGATTGTACGTTTGAGATCCAGAGAAGGATGGGGGCGGTTAACTTTACGGAATGTCTGCGGAAGGACTGCATCGAGCGACGGAAGGACCAGGTCGATCGGCATGATCGCATCACGGACTTCTTTGAGGTAGAGGAGTGTTCCATTGGTCAGCAAAGCGGTTTTGTATGATGGAAATTCCTTTTTCAGGAAAGTAACGATAGTGCCAAGTCCGTTGTGAAGGCATGGTTCGCCGCTTCCGGCAAAAGTTATGTAATCCAGAGGGGGAGTTCTGCTTAAATATTCACGGAGTTCATCGATAATAGCCTGAGTTGGAACGTATTCTTTTCGCTCGAGTGTCAGCTCTGTTGTTTTACCGCATTCGCAATAAACACAATTAAGCGAGCATGTTTTATGAGGGACAAGATCGATCCCCAGCGATACTCCCAGCCGTCGTGACGGTACCGGGCCGAAAAGAAATGAGTTTGTCATTATACCTTACCGGCGGGGCTTACTTTCGCGGCATTTCGATTCGGCCCCTGATTTTGATCTCTTTTTTCTCCGGATGATTGGTTTTGATAATAAATTCACCGTGAACTGTTTTTTCACTATCCAGTTTCGGCGACATCTGGAGCGTATAATCGTAGTACCCGTCCTTTTTGACTTTGTCGGGCTTAATCAACTTGTGTGATACATAAAGAGGCAAATCGGATTGCCATGCCGCTTTACTTCGATTTCTCGATTTAAACGCAATCTCCGATACTTTGAGGTTTTTCTTTTCTGTAGTGAGCGTCACCTCAAAGGGTTTTTCGGAGTTGTTATTCATGGTAAAATAGTGTGTGGAAAGTCCGAGCACAGGCTTGATATGCCCGCGAACCGACAAGCGGAGGGTCGGCGAATTTTTTGCATTCGAAATCACCGTAACCGATTTTTTGAAATTTCCGCCATGAAAATTTTTTGCACTGATTTCCTGAGTAAGTTTTCCCACCTGACCAGGAGGGATGATCGAATCATATCCGACCACGGTGCATCCTCAGCCGGGCTTCACTTTTTCGATTTTCAGCACCTCGTCACCGGTGTTTTTAATCGTAAATTCGTGTTTGATTTTGTCCACACTTCCTTCTCTGATCTCTCCTACATCAAAATCTGCGCTGTCAACAGAGATCATCGGGGTAGCAGTAGCTGCAAAAATCAATCCCACAACCAGAACAAAGGCCTTGAAAATCTTTGAATACATCATTTTCATTAGAATCAGACTCCTTTTTTTTACTCATTAAAAATAATATCTGCACTCGAACTATGGGATTCGCACTACGTAATATTACGTAATCAGGCTTTTAAAAATTATAACCTTATTCTATTTTGAACAGAAGCTTTTATGAATTATTCATTCTCCACACTGCATAATGCACACAATATGGGGCTGCAAATGCCGGATAATGCTCTAAAAGATCGGAAAGCGGTAGTCACCGCAGTAAATAGCGGCGAATTTCTTAAGCCCTGTCCGGGAACTACCCGGGGATACTATTGCTGTGGATATAAAGTCCTGACTCCGCTCACTGGATGTGGTATGTATTGCGCCTATTGCATTCTCCAGGTCTATTTTGAACAGCAATGCCAGGTTTTATATAAAAATTTTGGTGATTTGAAATCGGAAATAAAGCAAAAACTAAACTCTTCCACCGGCACCCTCCGCATAGGAACCGGTGAGTTTGCCGACAGTCTTTATCTTGAAAATGAGTATGGACTTTCCCGCAAAATAGCCGGTCTTCTGAGCCCCTATCCTAATGTGCTGACTGAATTCAAAACAAAAAGCAGCAATGTGGCGGCGCTCAAAGAGATAGAAAACCCCAAAAAAGTTGTTGTCGGCTTCTCGATGAATACTCCCAGGATGATTAATGCCTTTGAATTTGATACAGCATCTCTGGAAGATCGCTTGAATGCTGCAGCCTTGTGCGAAAAGATGGGATTCCGGGTTGCTTTTCATTTCGATCCCATGATTTATTATCCGGAATGGGAACATGAGTACCGGTCGGTAGTTCAATCGATATTCGGATCCATACAAAATCCCGACAAAATAGCCTGGATCAGCCTCGGCGGGTTCAGGACAATGCCGGTCCTCAAAAAACTTCATTTCAACAATCCCGCTTATCGGTCACTTTTTTGCGGAGAGATGGTGTTGGGCGAAGACAGGAAACTCCGTTATTTCCGGCCAATCCGGGTTGAGTTTTATCAGGCCATGAAAGAAGAAATCGAAAAATATTCTCCCCGTGCCACCCTCTATTTGTGCATGGAAAGCCCCGAGGTCTGGAAGGACTGCGGCTTGATTACAAGAATTCCCAAAGGACTTGTTCACTATCTCGACCGGCGGGCCGAGGAAATGTTATATTAGGGGAAATGGAGTGACGGTGTGATGGAAAAAACAGTCCTCGACTACTCCGCTGCTCCATCTCCGGAAAGGATACCTATGACAATCACTATCGGCAATCTTTCACTGGGTCGGAAACCGGCCGTAACGGCAATAATCGACCGTCTATTATCTTTAGCTGAGATTACGGCACTGCCTGAGCGGGGGGCGGATATGCTGGAGATCAGGGCGGACCTGATCGATGCGGCGCCCAAACGTCTGTATGACTATATCCGGGAAATCCGAGAGAATGTCGACCTTCCCCTTATCGGGACACTCAGGGAAACGACGCAGAATAAAGACCGTCGTCTTGCCATGTTCGAGAAAATTGTTCCCCTGGTGGATTGTGTTGATATCGAAATCGATGCTTCCATAAACCGCGACATTGTTGCTATGGCCGGTGAAAAGCCGGTGATAATATCCGAACATGATTTCGAAAAAACCCCTTCGAATGACCGGCTGAAAGCATTGGTCGAAAAGGGAATGGAACTGGGCGGTACTATTGTAAAGATTGCGGTCATGCCACGGAGCAGAGAGGATGTCAGCCGTTTATTAACGTTCACCGGAGAATGTTCTGCCCCAATCGTTACAATCGCCATGGGCGAAATCGGCGTAATTTCCCGTGTTGCCGCTCCGCTGTTCGGCTCGCTCTTTACCTATGCTTTTATCTCAGATTCCGTTGCGCCCGGCCAATTGTCGATTGATATGATGGCAGAGGAGATTGGGAGATATTATCCCGGATAGGAAGAGCGGGGGAAGTAAAGAGAGGTGAGACAACGAGAGCGATAGCGATGTGAAAAGGAAAAATACCCTATACCCCCCTTTGTAGACACTTCGGCAAACTCAGTGCATCGCCTTCGACCTTCGCTCCCCAAGTTTGTCCTCACCCCTTACTCATCGCAACAAGCTGTGCAAGCTTCTCTCTCGCTTTACCGGAATCGATCGATTCCTTGGCTAGCCTGATGCCGTCTTCGGGGGTGCTGGTCAGGCCGGATGCAGCAATAGCAAATGCTGAATTCAGCACAACGATATCTCTGCAGGGACCTGGTGTGCCGGAGAAGATGTCTTGAATCATGGATGCGTTTTTCTGAGAATCACCGCCCATAATTGCTGTAGGGGAATGTTTGGTAAGTCCGAACTGTTCGGGCTCGATCGTATAGGTTGAAACTTCTCCGTCTTTCAACTCAGAAATTGTTGTTGGTGAGGATAGAGATATTTCATCGAGACCATCATTGCCGTGTACAACAAAGGCTCTTTTTGTCCCCATATTTTTCAGTACATTTGCAAGCGGACTTGTGAGATTTGGCGAAAAGACGCCGAGGAGTTGAGATTGGGCAATCGATGGATTTGTTAAGGGGCCCAAAATATTGAAAATGGTCCTGATTCCTATCTGTTTCCGGGGGCCGATTGCATATTTCATGGCCTTATGCAGCATGGGGGCAAAAAGAAAACAGATTCCGATTTCATCCAGACAGGCTTTCATAACCGATGGATCTGCACCGATCGTAACTCCCAATGCTTCCAGAACATCGGCACTTCCGCTTTTACTGGATACCGAGCGGTTACCATGCTTTGCTACAACAGCACCTGCTCCGGCGGTAACAAAGGCCGTAGCCGTAGAAATGTTGAATGTATTCGACCGGTCTCCTCCCGTCCCACAGGTATCGACAACGTGCTTTTTCTGAGACGGCATAACATGGATAGCCTTGTCGCGCATCACTTCTGCCGCACCCGTAATTTCTTCAATTGTTTCGCCTTTCATGCGGAGGGCAACAATGAATGCCCCTATTTGAGCTTCGGTAGCGTCACCGGACATAATGGCGTTGAATATTTCCCGTGTTTCATCAACCGACAAACTAATACCGTCGATGATGTTCTGTATCGCTTCCTGTATTGTCATAAAACACTCTCGGTCTCTTGCAAATGAAATAAAAGGGTGGTAGAATTATTGTGCTGAGCAAATCATATTTTAAAGGTTAATACCTCAATAAAATAATAAAGCATCCGGCTACTTTAACAAGGCTTTGTGAATAAATATGACAAATTACGATAAAATTAACGCCGAATTTGTCCGTTCCTTTGCTCATTATAAAGATATATTCCCGGCAAGGGAAGATGAATATTGTCTTTTGGGGCGTTCCAATGTGGGAAAATCATCCTTTCTAAATCATGTTTTTAATCGGAAGCATCTTGCAAAGGTATCGAAAACACCCGGCAAAACCAGTCTGGCAAACTATTTTCGGCTGAGTAATAATATTATCTGGGTTGATCTTCCCGGATATGGATATGCTAAAGTTAACGGCAAGGAAAAACAGCGCTGGTCGCGGCTGATTTCAGACTATTGTGAAAAACGAAAAGGCCTTCAGGGGGTAATCTGGCTGCTCGATATTCGTCACCCGGGAACAAAAATCGATAAAGAAGCATGGATGTGGCTCAGGACACTCGATATACCGGTTTTGCCTGTTTTGACAAAGTGTGATAAATTGTCAAAAAACAATGCTGCAAGTAACGGTAAAAAATACCGGGAAATTTTTCATTTCACCTTTGAGCCGGTGATGTATTCCATTGTCGATTCCGGCTCGCGGGAGCGTTTCTGGAAAGCTTTTTATTCATGGCGTGAGCGATCCGGGTGTGATAAGTAAATTACCATGACTAATATCATTGAGGCCATAGAAAAAGTCGGAGGATCCGGTGTTTCGGCTGTGAGGAAAGTCTCTGAAGTGACTTCTCTGTATCTGCAGACCGTTGGTTCTTTTATCCGCATGGGACGGCGGGATTATGTATCATCCCAGCGCCAGATCGTCAGCCAGATACTTTTTACGGGTGTTGAAGCACTGCCTCTGATAGCAACGGTTGCCATGCTTTGCGGGGTGACTATTGTTTTTCAGGCAACCACCAATATGCCGAAATTCGGCGCCGGCGAGTTTTTCGGGAAAATAATGATCATGGTGGTTGTGCGGGAGCTTGGGCCGCTTATTACATCGATTGTTGTTATCGGACGTTCCGGGTCTGCTCTCGCCGCTTATATCGGCAGTATGCGGGTTACCAAGGAAGTTTCAGCTCTGGAGGTTATCGGTATAAACCCCGTGCAATTCATTGTCATGCCCGCTTTTATGGGAATGGTCGTATCGATGGTTGCACTGGGGATTTACTTCGATTTTGTTGCTATCGTCGGCGGATTACTGGTTGCATCATTGATAGCAAATGTTCCCTTCTGGGGATTCGTTGCCAAGGTCGTGGATGCTTTGACAATGGCGGATATTCTCTTGACAATATTTAAAAATATTATTTTCGGTTCGGTGGTTGCCGTGGTAAGCTGCTATCACGGACTTGAAGTTCGGAATGAACGTGATGTTCCCAAGGCTGCACGAAGGTCGGTGGTATGGTCGATGGTTATTGCCATGCTGATTAATGTAATTATCACCTATATCATTATTACTCTGGGTTTCTATGGCTGATAAACTTCGATTTGAAAATGTATCATTTAGAGGTCATAGTAACATGATTCTCAATAAGATCAGTTTCAGTCTTCGGAAAGGTGAAACACTGGTGATTACCGGAAGAAGTGGGACCGGAAAAAGCACGCTTCTTGAGATAGCAGCCGGTCTGACCCGACCGTATGAAGGTAATGTATACTGGGATGATGTTTTGCTGGATTCTTTATCTACCGATCAAAAAATTGCTGCTCGAAAGAAAATGGGGTATCTCTTTCAGAAACACGCCCTGATTCATAATTATCCGATTATTGAGAGCATTGCGCTCCCGCTCCGCTATCACACGTCATTGAACGACCGTCTGACCAGAGAACGGGCGCGCAAGCAGCTCGAACGATATGGTATTGCCGATATTGCCGGAAAGCTTCCCGATCATTTATCGGTTGTCCAGGCCCGATATGCAGCACTTGCCCGCGCCATGATAATGGAACCGCAATTTCTTTTGCTCGATGAACCCTTGAGTGGTATGGACCCGTATGCATGCGAAAAACTGGTCATGATAATAAAAACAATTCAGGAAACCCGATCACCGGCCCTCTTGATTGTCTGTAACAGCGCCCATGCGTTCAGCTCTATGGATTGCCGCGAAAAATTGCTCGATAACGGAATTCTGCTGGATGCCGAATTCAGGGGAGTCATGAAATGATCGATGCACAAAAACTGGACATTGTTCTCAAAGGATAACTATGAGTACCAAACCCGGCCGAGAAAAGTCGAGTGAACCATTTCACATCCGTTACCGTAATCTCTTTGTTGGTATTTTTTTGATCATTCCAATTATTGCAATTCCCATTTTGCTTTTTTACACCATGAGCAAACTCTCCTTTATGGAAAAATGGACCGAATTACATGTGAAATACGCAAGTACAACAGGTCTGAATACAAGTAATGACATTACAATAAACGGTATTAAAGTAGGGCATGTCAAAACTATGACCCTTGATGATTCGGGCTATGTT
>WJLZ01000182.1 GCA_014728215.1 Chitinivibrionales bacterium | reverse complement strand
CTGCCCATACCCTCGACAATTTGTATATTATAAGCATCTTAGAGTCCCTAACAAAATGAGGTACGTAACGATGGCTGAGCGAGAAGACCCAGTGGCGAGGCAGGCGAAGCAGACATATCCGCTGAGATATGGCGATGCAGCCCAACGAAGCCAATGGGTTTTAGCAGCCGGCCGGAGTAGGATTTCATTTTGTTAGGGACTCTTAAGCATTTTTTGTACCATAACGGGTATATCCAAGAGGGTAAGCTATGAGTAAAAATTACGTTTTAGGTATCGATTATGGCACCGACTCGGTCCGGACTGTTCTGATAAATGCGTCCGACGGCAGCGAAGCGGCGTCGTCGGTTTGTCCTTATTCGCGATGGTCTGAAGGACGGTACTGTACCCCATCACAAAACCAGTTTCGTCAGCACCCTCTCGACTATCTGGAAGGCCTCGAAAAGACGGTAAAGGAGACGCTCGGGAATGCGCCCGCCGACGCCGCGGGCAATGTTCGCGGCCTGACAATCGACACGACCGGCAGTACGCCGGTCGCGGTCAATAAGGAGGGTACTCCCCTCTCCCTCACCCCGGAATTTAAGGATGATCCCGACGCCATGTTTATTCTCTGGAAAGACCACACCGCGGTGAAAGAAGCCGATGAAATCAATGCCTGTGCAAAATCATGGGGCGGGGTGGATTATACCATGTATGAAGGCGGCGTTTATTCATCGGAATGGTTCTTTGCAAAAATGCTCCATGTCCTCCGGATTAATGATAAGGTACGTGACGCCGCCTATTCATGGGTCGAACACTGTGACTGGCTTCCGGCACTGTTGTCCGGCAACACCGATCCACTCTCGCTCAGGCGGAGCCGTTGCGCAGCCGGTCACAAGGCCATGTGGCATCGGTCCTGGAACGGGCTTCCCTCCGAAGATTTTCTGACACAACTCGACCCCTTACTTCAAGGCGTGCGGGACCGACTCTATACCGAAACTTTTACCTGTGATCAAAAGGCCGGCGCACTTTGCGATGAATGGGCACAAAAACTTGGCCTGCAACCCGGTATTGCCGTGGGTGTGGGCGCATTCGATGCTCATCTTGGCGCGGTGGGTGGAGAAATCGCGCCCCATGTGCTGCTCAAAGTAATGGGAACTTCAACCTGTGATATGCTCATTGCTCCCATGGAAGAAACGGGTGATAAGCTCATTAAAGGGATTTGTGGTCAGGTTGACGGCTCCATAATCCCGGGCATGCTGGGCATGGAAGCCGGACAGTCGGCGTTCGGCGACATTTATGCCTGGTTCAGGGAGGTCCTCATGTGGCCGGTGCTGAATGTTGTTGCCCGAAGCTCCTCCCTTGACAATGGCGCCGGCGAAAAGCTGGTTGCGGAAACAACGGATGCGCTTATTCCGTTGATCACCGAAGCCGCCGAAAAAATTTCGGTTGAGGAATCTTCGATTATCGCGCTCGACTGGATGAACGGCCGCCGTACTCCCGACGCCAATCAGATGCTGAAAGGCGCGGTTGCCGGCCTCAATCTCGGAAGCACCGCGCCGGCCATTTTCCGGGCACTGGTTGAAGCCACCGCCTTTGGCGCTAAAAAGATTATAGAACGGTTTGTTGACGAAGGCGTGACAATCAAGGAAGTCATTGCTCTGGGCGGCGTGGCGAAAAAATCACCCTTTGTCATGCAAACGGTCGCGGATGTTATCAATATGAGTATCAAAGTGGCACAATCGGACCAGGCATGCGCACTCGGCTCGGCAATGTGCGCGGCAACCGCGGCAGGCCTCTATCCCACCATACAGCAGGCCCAGAAAGCAATGGGCAACGGCTTCGAAACAACCTATCACCCCCGTCCCGACAAGGCAAAAATATACCAGGACCTCTATCGGAA
Source organism: Chitinivibrionales bacterium (assembly GCA_014728215.1). Classification (NCBI taxonomy): domain Bacteria; kingdom Pseudomonadati; phylum Fibrobacterota; class Chitinivibrionia; order Chitinivibrionales; species Chitinivibrionales bacterium. The sequence continues at coordinate 40,612 of WJLZ01000182.1, read as the reverse complement.
ATATTGTACGCTGGGTGAGATTGTTGAGAAGAAAAATATATAATCGATTGCTTTTTGCTCGACAGAAGACCGTTGCAACAGGAGAACTCCGCAGATCGTTAACGCCGCGGGGAACTCCCCAGTTTCTGCGACAATGCAACAAAGGTATCGGTTTCGGCAATACGGGACTCGGTGTATTCGATGATTTTCCGCATTTCTTCCATACCGATACCGAGGTTGTCCCATGCTGAAAAACTGCACTCCTGCAGTTGGAGGTCACCCGGCTCGAAAACACCAAGGGCCGAACAGGCAAAATCACTGAGATGAACAACCTGGGTCAAGTCGACAAATGGTTCCGGGGCCTTTTCGGGAAAATGGTGAAAAGAAACCGCGGTAGCAACGTCTTCGGGAAGGCGCCACAGTCGGCAGAGGAGCCCCCCGATTTCACCATGGTCGATCCCGAGGGACCGTCTTTCTGCTTCGTAAACTGGTATGTTTTCCTTTTTCGCAACATTCCGGGCCTCGGCGTACCCCTCATAGAAATGACGGTCTAACACCAGTATCCCGATATCGTGAAACAATCCGGCAATATATCCGTCACTGTCAACTAATCGACGACGTTCCCCTACCTGCCTCACCGTCAGAGCAACACCGATGGAATGGCGCCAGAAATCGGAGAGTGATATCAGATTGGATGAAACCGGAAAAAGCTCCATGGCCGCGGCAGCAAGACATAACCTGCAAACCATGTCTATCCCGAGACGGCTGATTGCCTGATCGATACTGCTGATATCTCCATATTTTCCGGTATAATGCACCGAATTAGCCATTCGCATGATTTTCATCGCCAATCCGACATCCTGCTCAATTATGGCGGCGATTTCGCCGAATCCCGCCAGCGAAGTATCGGTGTTACACACCCGCTCCTTGAGCTTCACCATAGTACTACTCAGGCTGGGAAGCCCCTCTATCGACGAGAGGCGTGCGATAATTTCGCTGCGTTGTTTTTCCATGTTCATGTCGCTTTTCGGGACTGTTACAGGCCAAGCTTCTCCTGCAAAGCTTCAGGGGTAAAGGGCTTAACAATATAATTATTGACCCCCTCTTTCATTGCTACAATAACTTTGCTCTTTTCCGACTCCGATGTACACATGACAATTTTTACATCTTTATATGTATTGTCGGCACGCACTGTTTTTAAAAATGTCATGCCGTCCATAACCGGCATATTCCAATCGAGCAGAATAATGTCAACCGGCATATTGCTTGCGAGCACCTCGAGCGCTTCCTGCCCGTTTGAAGCCTCAACGGTATCGGTAACGCCCAACTGACCAAGCTGGTTTTTCATCATCCTGCGCATAACCGTGGAATCATCAACAAGTAGTAATTTCATAATAGGGCTCTCCTGAAGAGTAAGTATAAATCTCTATTTTCCCGGTACCAGGGCAACCTCCATGGCAAAGACGCCGAGAGCGCTTTCAAAGGGCACGATAAATGCCGGCACCCCTTTTATGTTAGTCACGACATGGCCGTTACCCATAATAATCTTCGGCAGAGAAATAGTTACGCTGTATTCATGAAGATATTGCTTGGCATATCCCGCGATGATGTTGGCGATTTCCCCCACGCCGTCCCTGACTTCTTCACCCACAACCTTGACACTCATTCCCAGCATGGCGGAAACCGTTTTCAGGGCCACGACCTTGGGGAAACAAATCGCTATCGACCCCTGCGCCTCGCCTGAAAGACCGATAATCCCGGAGACATCGAACTTCATGGTTGACGCGCTCTTGAGTATCGGTTTTCCCGGGCTGACCTCGGTATTCATCATTTTCTGAAAGGTCTCCATCGTCGACTGAATAAAGGGATTGATGTACTTTACATCCATTGACTACCTCGCTCAAATGCTGTATTGCCGGTTAGAGCCCCATCCCAAGCGCTTCCATAATTTTGGTGGCAAGCTCTTCCTGCGTGAAAGGTTTCATGACATAATTTTTTGCGCCCGAACTGATAGCCTGAATAACTTTAGGGCGCTCTATCTCGGTGGTTACCATGGTAACCGGAATGGTACGGAACCGTTTATCTTCTTTCATTTTTTTCAGCATCTCCATGCCGTTCATAACCGGCATATTCCAGTCGAGTAATACCAGATCGACCCGGCTTTCTTCCCGTTCGAGCACCTCCAGCCCTTCGCGGCCGTTACCGGCCTCAAGAAATTCGAACCCCAGAACATCAACGGCATTTCGTATGAATTCCCTGGTCGATTTCGCGTCATCAACAGAAAGCACACGCATCAGGCAGTCCTTTCTTGATTGTTGTCTTCAGCATTCGATCCATTTTTCTATTCTTTCCGGTAGTAAATACCCCGTCCCTCCCTGATCATGCGATACCCTTTACTGTAATTCATCAAGGATTCCGAGGCGCCGACAAAAAGAAGGCCGCCGGGGGAAAGCATATCATGAATCTTTTGCAGTATATCGCGCTTAAAGTCATCACTGAAATATATGAGCACGTTACGGCAAAATACAATATCCTGTTTGCCAAGATTATCAAAGCGGTCCTGAAGATTGAGTTTTTTGAACGTGACCATCGACTTTATCTTATTATCTATTGTCCACACCTTGCCGTCAAATGAAAAATATCTCGACTTGTATTCTTCCGAAAGTCCCCGTGAAATTGCAAACGAATCGTACCTTCCGCTCATGGCAAGAAAAAGCGCGGTCGGCGAGATATCGGTGGCAAGTATCTTTACTGTAGCCGGAGGAAATTTTGAATTTTGCCGCTCCAATTCTTTAGCAAGCATTGCAATAGAGTATGGTTCCTGTCCGGTTGAGCATGCTGCACACCAGATGCGTATTTCTCTGCGTTTCCCCGCATTCAGGTCTTCAGCCATTTCTTTGAGCACCGAACGCAGGATAGTAAAAGGCGCGCTATCTCTGAACCAGAGTGTTTCATTGGTAGTCATGGCATCGACAATTTTGTCCCGGAGCTTGTTGCTCGAATCGCTCAGGGCTTTGCGATGCAGCTCTCTGAAATCGCTGCACCCCTGTTCCGCCATAAGGGTTGTCAGCCGCGTTTCAACCAGGTACATCTTTTCATCACCCACATGAATACCGCACTGCTGCTCGATATAATCACGCATCAATCGGAATTCGGTAGGATCAATTTTGACGCTCATGATAGTTTCTCACGTTTGCTATGGCTTATGGTCATTCTCTGACGCTCCGCTTTGCAAAGCAGCTCGAAAAGTTTCGACATTCATTCATCTGCTACCGGTCTTTCGCGCCATTATTTCGGCAATGCTCTCAATGGGGATCGAAAGATCCGACATCCCTGCTTCATCGACCGCCCGGGGCATGCCGTACACCACACAGGATTTTTCTTCTTGGGTAATACAGAAACACCCTTTTCGCTTCAGTGCCCGAACCCCTGCCGCGCCATCACTTCCCATTCCGGTCAGGACAGCAGCAAGAACACCTCTGTTGCCGTAAAGATTTGCCACCGATCGGAACAGAACATCCACCGACGGTCTGCAGGAATTTTCCGGCGGACTGTCATTGAGCCCTATTACCACTTTCTTGTCCTTCTCCCGAACAGTCATATGCCTTCCACCCGGTGCGATATAAACTGTTCCTTTTTTCACCTCCATATGTTCTTCAGCCTCCACCACGGTAAGCGCCGATTTCCGGTCGAGACTTTCGGACAGGGACCGAGTGAATGACGGCGGCATATGCTGGACCAGTAAAACCGGGACAGGCAACGAGGCGGGCAACGTGGGGATAAGCTTACTGAGCGCTTCCGGTCCGCCGGTCGAGACGCCGACAGCGACAATAGCGAAGGAACGGGGAACCGGAGCTTTTGTTACCGCCCCGGCGAGTGCAGCGGATTTTTGAACCTTACCTGAAACCCTCTTGTCAATTCCCATGGTGTTTATTTTGATCCGCGCCAGACGAAGGACCGATGCGATATCCTTGCGGAGCCGTTCCCTGTTTTCTTCTGGCGCTCTGCCGTCCGGCTTGCGAATAAAATCGATCGCTCCCATCTGAAGGGCCCTGATCGTTACATCCGCATTCCGGGTACTGATCCCGCTCATCATGACCACGAGCGTTTGCGGACACTCGTCCCGGATGCGCTTGAGGGTCTCCACCCCGTCAAGACCCGGCATGTGAACGTCGCAAAACACCAGATCAACCGGATTTTGCTCCATCTTTTTCAGGGCAATCTCACCGTTGGGCGCTGTGCCCGCAATTTCAAGATCCGCGAACTCTCCAGCGATATCCGACACGAGTTTGCGCCAGATAATGGTATCGTCGATTATAAGTGTGCGTAGGGCCATGAATCTATTTCTTCCGGTTTTTTCCTTTACACTTTAAACTGGTTCACCACCTGGTTCAGTTGTTCGGCAAGTTGCGAGAGCCCCTGAGCACTCTCCTTTATCAATTCCATCCCCTGTGCGGTTTCGCCCGAAGCGGTGTTGATACTCTGTATATTCGAAGAGACTTCGGATAGCCCACTGGCCGATTCCTGCACATTGCGCGCGATCTCCGACGATGCATTACTCGCGCCGCCCACATTGCCGGATATTTCATTGATTGTAGCCGATTGTTCTTCAACAGCGCTCACTATGGTCTGCGAAATCTCGGTAACCTGTTCGATAACTTCGGCGATTTTCTCGATCGCATTCACCGATTCTTCAGTATCGCTCTGCATCTGTTCGATCTGCCTGCTGATTTCATCGGTTGCCTGCGCGGTCTGCTTTGCAAGCTCCTTGACTTCATTGGCAACAACGGCAAACCCTTTACCGGCATCGCCGGCTGAAGCCGCTTCGATCGTGGCATTGAGCGCTAAAAGATTAGTCTGATCGGCAATGTCTTTAATCGTATCGACCACTTTGCCGATTTCCCGGGAAGATGCATCCATTTTTTCCATCTGTTGCCTTGTTGCCGAAGCCCTGCTGTTGGCGTCCCGGGCAACAGCGAGTTCTTTTTGGCAGTTTTTCGCTACCTCATTGAGAGAAGCACTCATTTCTTCAATCGATGATGCGACGGTGCTCATGGATGTCGACATTTCTTCGGCCGCAGAAGCTATACCATTCACATTGGCGGTCGCTTGTTCTGCCGCCGAGGCAACAGTAGTTGACTGAGAATTCATCTCATCGGCATGGGATGCAATCTGAACCGATGTTGTCGACAATTCACTGGAAGATGAAGCAACACTTTCGGCATCACCGGCAATTTTTGTGATTATGCCCTGTAATTTGTTTACAAAATTATTAAAATAGCGGGCCATGTCACCGATCTCATCCCCGGAGTCCGATTCCAGGCGCTTTGTCAAATCGCCTTCTCCCTCCGAAATGTCACGCAACATTCCCGACATTCTCCCGAGCGAATTTGAAATCTGCACTCCCAGAACGCTGTTGAGGAGAACCACAACGACGATTGCCGCAATTACCGTTATCCCGATGAGCAGAAATGACGTACTGATTACCGAGACAGTGCTCTTTTGCAATTCGGTCTTTGTATTCATCAATGCCTTGTCTACCGATGAAAGCCTGGAAAACAGTTTATTATATGCGGAATTTATATGTTCGATATTGGTCGTATACTCTCCCGCCAGGGCCTGCATCTGCCTGTTCGATTCACCGGCGGCTTCAGCCATGTGCTGAAAAGGCGTGCCGGCCAACCTCTTCTTGTCAACTTCAACGTTTTCCATAGCTTGTTCGAGGAATGCTTGGAGTTCCTGTTTTGCCGACGGGTCATAAACGATGCGGGAAAAGAGGTTCTGGATTTTCAAATTCGAGCTGGTATTAATATTGGCGCCGACAATCACCTGCTTCTCAAGAGGACTGACATACTGCGATTGTTTTATCATTTTTTCGACCACCTGACGGATATAGCCGTCAGATTGCTCTATCGATGCGTTCGACAGTTTCATGACCTTTTTTTCGATATTTTGATTTTGTCTCTTTTTCTCGCCGATTTCCACGAATAATTGCCGTATTTCATCCGGGTCCACTTTGATATGGGCTTCATCGAAATGCTGTGCCGATTGACTGAGACTCCTGAGAAACGCTTCTTCCCGCTCCGACGAGGGAACCGCATTAAAATACTGTTCAACCGAAAGCTCAATCAGTGATTTGACCTCCGTCGACAGTGTCGTAATAGTATTTGTCCGATGAAGGTTTTTCTTTGCCGAACGAAGGGAGAACACTATAACGGCGGCGACCACAATCAGGCCCGCAATCTGCACATAGACAGGGAGAAAAAGCTTTCCGCGAACGGTTTTTCCGCTGCCGGTGAAACGATTCACAATGTTCCCGAACAATGCCGGCCCGGGACTAGCATGACGTGCCATATCTCATCTCCTCGGAAAAATTTATCAGGTACATTTTCTATTCTTTAAAACGCAAGTCGATCGATTCATTGTATCTCACCCATTATACCTATATTTTAAATTGCTTTACAATATCTTTTAGCTGGGCCGAAAGTTTTGCAAGCTCCCGGGCGCTGTCGCTTATATGGCCGACTCCCTTGGCCGTATCACCCGCGGCAGCATTGATCCCCTGAATATTCGATGAGATTTCGGTCAAACCGCTTGCCGACTCCTGTACATTCCGGGCTATTTCCGATGACGCATTGCCTGCGCCGCCGACATTGCCCGATATCTCACTCACCGTCGACGACTGCTCTTCGACTGCACTGACAATGGTTTGGGATATCTCGGTAACCTGCTCTATCACACCGGCAATTTCATCGATTGCGCTTACCGATTCTCCGGTATCGTTTTGTATCTGTTCGATCTGCCTGCCGATCTGATCGGTAGCCTCGGCGGTTTGCTTGGCAAGTTCTTTGACTTCATTGGCAACAACGGCAAATCCCTTGCCCGCCTCGCCCGCGGAGGCGGCTTCGATCGTGGCATTGAGCGCCAAAAGGTTGGTCTGGTCGGCAATATCCTTGATTGTATCGACCACTTTACCGATTTCTCTTGAAGATGTCCCCAGTTTTTCCATCTGAAGTTTTGTTGACGACGCCTTTGTATTGGCGTCCTTTGCAACATCCAATTCTTTCTGACAACTTTTCGCCACTTCATTGAGCGAGGCATTCATTTCTTCAATGGATGACGCCACCGCATTGACCGATGACGACATCTCTTCCGCCGCCGAAGCGATACCATTGACATTAGTGGTCGCCTGTTCGCTTGCCGACGCCACCGTGTTGGATTGATTGCTCACTTCTTCGGCGCTTGCGGCAAGTTGGTTCGACGTCGCGGATAGCTCTTCCGAAGAACCGGAAAGGGTCGCAGCGTTTCCGGCGATCTTTTTTATGATTTGCGATACCCTGCCGATAAAGGTATTGAACCACGCCGAAAGCTCATCCATTTCTGTTCGAATAGCCCCCTGCATGACCGAACACTCATTACAGCTTTTCAGCTTTCCGGTTAAAATTGACGGACAGGTTATTTCTCCCGGGGCATTGGAACCGACCGTATCCCAGCATTGTGCTTCCCGGCCGTATTCGGGACAATCGGTTTTGTTGCACTGCTTCTGCGAAGAACAGTTAACTTTGTTCATCGGCATACGCTTCGTTAAATCACCGTCGCCCTGAGCAATATCTTTCAACCGCTCGATCGTCCGCATGAGCGGGGTATTGATCGACCGCCAGATAAAATAGCCTACTACAATAATAATGAAAACAAAAAGCACCATACTCACTCCGGCAACGGTCCTGGTACGCCGTATGCTTCGTTCGGTCTTTTCTTCAATTACCCCGATCTCTTCTTCAAGCGATGATTGTATGGAATGCAATATGGTTTGTACAGCCTTCAAATTATCGATTGTTGTTTGCGCATACACCTGCTCGGCGCTGTCTCGCTCCCCCTTTTGAAGGTAATCTTCTATTGTCACGACTGAGGAGTGAAGCTCTTTATGGGGTTCTTCAAGTCGCTCCAGCGCGTGTTCTAATTCCGGATGTTCTTCAAGAACCGTCTCTTTGTTTTTACCGTAATACCATTTGCCGAGGGCGCATTGATGAAAATCTTTTTCCACATCAAGCGTTTTGATATGCCCTTTATGGAGAAAACTGCCCGCTTTCTGTGCCCACTGAAGGTGGTCGATTTCCCGTTCGACAAGCTGATTGTGAAGATCTTCTTTTTTTTCTACTTCATTGCGCATTCTGGTCATCGAACTCATACCGTTGAGACCGATAAACCCTGTTAAAAAGACAACTATAACACCGAATAATGCCCACACCAGCAGTTTCATTTTAATCGTGAGTGTCATACCAGGCATTCCTTTCTCATGTTGTATAATGACATCAGTAATAAATTCAACTTATTTCCAGGATCCGGCGCATATCCATGAGGGCCACAAGTTGTTCATCACGCTTAATTACCCCGCGGAGATATACACTTTCAACACCATTGACATTTGCAGGCGGTTTTTCAATTTCAGAATCTTCAACTTCAATCATATCACCGACATTGTCTACGAGAAGACCGACAATATCTTCAGATGTCTGCCCGTTGACGTCATTAATAGCGTCAAGCAGTTTGATATCGGCATTTGTCTTGAGGATCACGCAGCATGAGCCATAACCCCTTTGCTGTTTTTCAAGACCCAGGCGCACCCCCAGATCGAGGATTGTTACGATTTGTCCACGGAGATTCATCAGGCCGATCACAAAGTCGGGTGAGGGATCAACGTTGGTTATCTCAAGATTCCTGTTGATTTCCTGCACCAGAAGTACATTAACTGCAAACATTCCGTCACCAAGGTAAAATGTGGCATATTGATGCTGCATAAAGCGTTCCTTCCCTCTCTTATACGATCTGCCGGCGCCGTCAGCGCTGCTCAATTGCGTCAAGCACCCCGGGCATATCCACGACAATGGTCATTGTATCATTTACCAGCGATGATCCTTTGATACCCGGACCGCTCACCGATTCTTTATCGAGCGCCAACCGGGTCTGCATGGTATCTTCAACCCGGGCGGCAACAAAACCGATACGCCGCTGAGTGTTTTTCGGTACCAGCACAAAAAACTCATCACCAATCTCCAAAGAGGATTGCACCGGCATAATATTTTCCAACCAGAACAATTCCAGGGTACTGTCGTCATACTTGAGAAATTTTCTGGCTCCAACACTTTCGATTTCCTTTCCTGTCCGTTTTTCGATCCGGGCGATATGGGAAAGGTCCACCGCAAAATGTTCGTCTCCTCCCAGGGAGAAGAGAAGCATCGTGGCTTCATCGCCTCTCTCCTGCCGGATTTTCTTTTCCCGCTGCTTCCGCTGCGCTGCTTCTTCGGCAATTTCGTGAAATTGAAGATTTGCCATAGCTGCTATACCGCCCGGATCGAGGATCATCGCCACCTTGCCGTCCCCCATTATAGTGGCGCCGGCAAAGCAAGCGCTCTTTTTCAGATATCCCGGAAGCGGCTTGACCACGATCTCTTCGCTGTCCTGTACATTATCGACCACGAGTCCGAACTCATTATCCTCCACGCGCAGCACCGCAATTTTCACCGCGTTGGCAAGGCGGTTTCGACGGTCGATGGCTCCTTTCCGGCGCTCATCGGGCGTCTCAGAACCATTCTGTTCCTGAGGAAGCCCTCTCCGGTCGGACCATCGCTTGCGGCTGTCGGCCCGGCGCTCCCCTGTTTGCGGGTCGACATATGTTGGCTCAAACCCCAAAACATCGGAAAGACGAACCAGAGGAAGCAGCATTCCTCGTAAACGCAACACTTCGGCATTGTGTACCCGTTCGATTTGCCGGGTAACATCACCCGCGCGAAGCCTGACTACTTCATCAAGAGCTACCTGCGGTATGGCAAAACGTCGCCCGCCGGAAGAAACTATCAACGATGGAATAATTGCCAGTGTCAAGGGCATGGCAAGGGTCACGGTCGTTCCCCGTCCATATTCGGAATTGAGTTCGATAGTCCCACCGAGTTTTTCGATATTGGATTTGACAACATCCATACCCACGCCCCGGCCCGAAACCTCGCTGACGGCCTTAGCGGATGAAAAACCCGGGGCAAAGATAAAAGACTGTATCTCTTTGTCGGTAAGCTCCGAAACCTTTTCTTCATCCACAAGCCCCTTTTCAATCGCCGATTGCTTTACCCGAATAACATCGATACCGCCTCCGTCGTCGACAATCTCGATAAATACCTTCCCCCCTTCCTGATATGCCTTCAACGTTATCGTCCCCTGTTCAGGTTTACCGTTACGCTCCCGTTCTTCAGGCGCCTCGATTCCGTGATCGGCGCTGTTTCGCACCAGGTGTGTCAAGGGGTCCGACAACAGCTCGATAATCGACTTGTCAAGCTCAACGTCCTGACCGAATTGCTGAAGAACAATGTTTTTGCCGAGCTTGCGGGCAAGGTCCCGGATAACCCGGGGGAACTTGCTGAATACTACCGAAACCGGCTGCATCCTGGTCTGCATTATGTTTTCCTGGAGCACCGACGTTACCATATTGATATTCTGAGTAATACCGTTGATCCCGGATACATCGTTGACCGCGAAATTGAGCGCGCCGGCCACCGAATTAGCGACAGTATCCAGATACCCCTGGGGAATCGGTCCCAATTCACTGTTTATTTCTTTGCAATGGCCCTCATAGACCTGCTTGACAGCTTCAACCGCGGCGCGAATAATCCCTTCGGCCTTCTCGCTTTTTGCCAGGTTTTGCTGGGTTGCCTGAAGCAACTGGTTGCGGGCGAGGACCAGCTCTCCGGCGTAGTTCATGAGATTATTGAGCAAGCCGGTTTTGACCCGGATAGCTTCTTCAATGGTGACCCTCTCTTTTTTCCGACCGTTCTCCGCTTTTTCAGTTTTCTGCGATGAATCCTTCTGAGCGGTCCCACCCTTTTCTCGCTCCTGTTGTCGCTGCTCCTGATATTTCTTTTTATAATCGGCCAGATCCAGCGTCAGAATCTGCTCTTCACCTATACCAAGTGCTTCGGCAATCAAGTCGGGCTCGAGAACCGTTGCAATTATGACCGAAATATCTTTTTGCAGTATATCGTCTGAGGGCGATGATTTTTCGAGAACTTCCCGCGGAGGAGTCGTGCTGATCACTGGCCCGAAATTTTCCCAGGTAGCGACAACCTCCTTGAAGCTCTTATCACTGTTGATAATATTGTCGGAAGGCGTAACGGTTACCTGATACAGCATTTGTCCGTTACGTACCGCTTCCTGAATACACTCTTCAGTTATATCGGAATGCAGTTTCCGTACACCGGCAAGAGGGTCTTCGGATTCTTCAGCTTTGGACTCCGTCTTTTTTCCGGAAGCGCTTCTTCCTTTTTTTCCAGTCGTTTTCCTTTGTGCTTTGGGTTTGCTCTCCTTGGCCGTACTCGTTTTTCCCTTCACATTTTCCTTTAAATAGGGCGCAAGGGCAGCAACTTCTTTTTCAATCGACGCCTCATCCGAAACATCGATATCATCCAGAAGCACCCGAAGTTTATCGATACCCTCAAGCAACGCATCGGTTATTTCAGCATCAATAGTCAGTTCCCGATCCCGGAGCCGTGAGAGAACATTCTCCATGGAATGTGACAACTCGACAATGGTTTTTTTGCCGTAAAAGCCGAACCCGCCCTTGATGCTGTGCACAGCCCTGAAAATCCGATTGAGCAGCTCATCGGATACATTACTCCCCTTTTGTTCCAACTCAAGCAAATCGGGCTCGATCTCCGACAGATGCTCCCGGGATTCCGCTACAAGTTCCAGAATCATCTCATCATCATTCATAGTGCATTCCTTTTCGAGCTGAGAATTATACCGAAATGTTGTTCTTGGGAAAAATATTTGTGATGCAGATATGTCGCCGGCTTTATTAATCGTTTAAATTCCATGTAAAGCGCGCTAGTCCTTCCCTCGTATCCGCCTTCCAATGCTCCACATAAAAACAAAAGAATTTAAAGGATATCACATAATTTTGATTTTTTCAAGCATTTTTATTTGCCTAAAACACATAAAATTATCAGAAGATTTATTTTTCAGGGGCGATGAGACAAAAATGTTTTTTCAGAAGAGGATAGCTGATACTACGCGTATCCGGTCCTGGAAGAGACAAAGACCCATTCCGGCATAAGCACAGGGCGCTATTTATATTCATAGGAAAATCGCTCTCCCGAGAAAATATGCACTTCCTTTAATCGAATCATACAAGGGACAGCAGAATGAAGGCATAAGGATAATGAAAAAAGAAATAGCATCATACAATTGGCTGAATGAAGCCGAGATGGCTCGCCTTGAACTGCAGATTCATGGTATCGAGGCTGAAGTAGTTGAAAGCGGTATTACCGCGGCCAATCCCCTTCTGGGGAGCGCCGTAGGGGGAGTAAAAATACGGGTCGAGCAGTCACAGGCGCAGGAGGCTGCTGATCTATTAAAAGAATACGATAAAAGGATCTATGAGAATCACAAGCCCTCGTGCCCCCATTGCGAATCGGAGAATATTTCCGAAACGGAACTGAGCAGCCTGCTAAAAATCCTATCCATACTCACAATCGGCATCCTCACCCTGGCTATCGCACGATCCTACCGGTGCAATGAGTGCGGCCATACCTGGCGATGACCCATACCGCTCAGGAAAGCCTGTATCGCCCTTAACCCCTGTCCGGCGAAGGCCGGTAAACACTTATTCATTCCTGGTCATTGATCGGGAAATTCCGGAAATTGATACTGTCTTTAGTAAAGGTATCGTCACTGCGTTCTTGCTTTCGGCAAGCCTTTTTGCATGACACCCCAATTACAGCAATAAAAAAGATTCCAAAATATTTATAGCAGATTTATATTACAACCATGACCAAAGCTGAAAATCATGATAGTATTATTCAAAACGTTTGTAATATCCCACAAAAATGAAAAAACCAGCTAATCCACTCCCCCTCCTCATTTATTCCACCATCTTTCTGGTAACCCAGGTTACCGGTCTTTTTCTCAGTCTGATGATATGTTTCATACTCCAGGATTTCATATGGGGCTTTGTGCGGATGGCGTTGATAAATTCTTTTATTCTGGGTCTTTCTTTGATCGGAACCTGTTACCTTTCTCAGAAACTCATGTTCAGGGTGAAAACCATTTATATCGTCGCCATCTCGTTCTCACTTATACTTGGAGTAAGTATCATCAGTTTTTTAATCATTCTCTATTCTGAAGCGGCCCTGTTTATTTATTATGACCGGGGTGCCTTTTCATTTCTCTTCATAAACTTTCTTTTTATCGTCGCCCTTCATGTGATCAGTTCCGGGCTGATATTCTATCGGGAAGTAATGGTCCGGAAAGAAAAAGCTATCGGTGATGAGCGTGCGCTTAAAAACCAGATGGAGCTGCAATTGCTTTCATCAAAGGTAAACCCCCATTTCCTCTTCAATACGCTCAATATGATTCTCAATCTTCTAAAACAGCCTGCAAAGGCAGAACAGGCTATCCTGAATCTTTCAGACCTTCTCCGGCAGAACCTCGATCAGTCGGAGAAAATGAGCATCTTCTTTAAAGAGGAAATTGATAATGTAAGAAAGTATCTGGAAATACAATCCCTGCGATTTGGTGAAAAGCTCCGTTACTCTATTACAGGAGAAGCCGACTTTCCTATCCCGCCTTTGATCATCCAGCCACTGGTCGAGAACAGCATAAAGCATAATATCGCAGATACTCGCTCTTTGACTATCGAGATAGCGGTTACCGGTGATGATTCCGGCAACAGAATAGTTATCACCGATTCGGAGAAGAAACTTACACCATCAATGATCGATAAAGGACGAGGGTTAGCCATAACCAGAAAGCGTGTTGAAAACTGCAATGGTACATTTTCAATAAAAGACGGAGGGATAGAGATATCATTCGGCCAATAATTACAGCACTTATTGCAGATGATGAAAGTCATGCCCGGGAACGATTACGGGAGCTTCTTTGTAGATTTGGTATATTTGATATTACCGCCGAAGCGACAGATGGAAATGAGGCTTTGAATTGTATTATTGCCCACAAGCCACAAGTGGCTTTTCTTGATATCACTATGCCGGGGATATCGGTTTTTAATTCCCTCCAATCCCTTCAGAAACCGCCACTGATCGTCTTTCAGACAGCCTATTCAGAACATGCGGCCAGGGCATTTGAAATCGATGCACTGGATTATCTACTGAAACCGGTCCGATATGAACGGCTGGAAAAAACAGTAGCAAAAATTCAGGCAAAACTGACATCAGATGCCACCGATGAATCCGATCCCTCAGACTCTTTGGTAAAACCGGTGGAACAGGTGACCATTAAAATCGGCGGGAAAACAAAAGTTATTCCAACACACGACATTGTCAGAATTTCCTTTGAAGACGGGTTCTGTTATCTCTATACCAATAGTGAAAAACTGATCTCCGATAAATATTTGAATTATTACGAAGAAAAACTTCGAGGCGGCCGTTTTTACAGGACAAGCAGAACCGATATCATTAACCTTGATCATATCACCGTGATTCACCGGTTGTTTCAGGGTATGTATACAATTGAATTAAAAAACGGCATGCAGATCGATTTATCCCGCCGAAAAGCACAGCTATTAAAAAAGATTATCGATTTCTGAACCCAACCAGCCTCACGTTCATCGCCCTTCATTCTCCGGAACGAACCATTCATCTTGTATAACAAACCGCTCATGGACCTTTATCTATCAAAAACGAAAAAATGGATTATCTTATAAGCAGCGGATAAATGGAAAACACCATAGTGGTCGACGTCACCCAGATTATTAAAGGAGGATCATTTGAAAACTAAATTGATTACCGGCATCGGGATGGCGCTTTGCATAAGCCTGGCAACCTTTGCAATAGAAATTCATATGCATTGCGAAGAAGAGGATGGTATCAGGACTGAATCGGGAATTTACGAAGAGGATTATCTCTTTTTGGGTCATGAACTGAATTTTACCGGTGCGGCTGAAGACCTTATCTTTCTCGGCAAAGCACTCACATTCCGCGGCAGAACAGACCTCACACTCTTTGCTTTATGCGAAAAATTAATATTCTCGGGTGAAACGGGTAATGGCATTTTTACCGGAGGAATGAATATACTCATAGACGGTACGGTCATGGACAACAGTTTTATAGGATGTAAGTCGCTGCATCTGAGTGATTCCGCCGTGGTTGACGGGAATCTTTTTGTCGGATGCGCTAAACTTGCAATCGATGGCCCCCTTAACGGCAATCTCTATGCCGCTGCGGGTGAAATAATTATTAATGATGAGATAAATGGGGATGTCGTTGCCTATGGCGGCAGGATTATCATCGAAGAAAACGGAAGAATCAACGGTAATTTCACCTATGGCGCCAAAGAAAAGTTGAGTGATGAAGAACGGGCCCGAGTCACCGGAACGATCACCATCGACGAGAAGCATGCACTGGATAAGGAATGGAAATTTCCTGCCAAAAGAATGAAATCCATTCAGTTTTTCATTTTGATAGGCTTTACCATCTCGTTTATTATAGTGGGAAGTCTACTTCTTCTCCTTCCGGTATTTGGAAAACTGAAAGAGAAGCTTTCCGAAAGGACCTTCTGGAACACCGCACTGTGGGGACTCGTTCCGGTGCTGATGTATCCTGCGATTATTGTCCTCTGCCTTGCCCTTGTTGTCACGATACCCTTTGCCTTTGTCCTGATGCTTGCCTTTGTGCCCCTTTTCTATTTTGCCAATGTTATCGGCACAACCCTTCTGGGCAAATACATTGCACTTAAATTTAAATGGAATATCGAAAAGCGGACCTATCATTTTCTGATCGGTGCTTGTGCCGGTGCCATAACGATACTAATACCATTTGTTAACTTTTTGGGTTTTCTCTTTCTCTCTTCACTTGGATGGGGAGTTTTTATCTCCTTTCTTTTCAAGAAGGACCTGGCTATTGACGAAGGCAAAAAGGAATTGACACAAACACATGAACGGGGAGAAGAATAATGAAAGCCATTGTTCAGAGAAAATACGGCTTCATCGGTGATTGCAGACGTAAGGAGGTCCTGAAACCTGCGCCTGGGCCGGCGAAGTTCTCGTCGCGGCCCAGGCATCATCGGTAAATTTCAACAGCCAGGTTTTTATCGAGGGTAAACCCTTTTGTTGGCCGCCGGGGGAACGGCCGGGAATAAAAAGCACTGTCTTATGGAAGTGAAAGCCGATAAGGCCCTCACATTCATAAAAGAGATGATCGAGAAGAGCAGGCCCCATGTGAGGGGGCCTGTTGGCGCTGATCCGGAGGAGATCTGTTTTACCGGATGCGCTGCCGAATCCAATGGTGCTATTCTCAAATCACTTAGCAGCCGGTTCTTTCCCTGAAGGATAAAGATCATTTCCCCATGAAGTACTCCATGCGCTCAGTGGAAAATTTCTCATCCACCGATTATATTTCCTCAGTATACTCAATTCCGGTTTACCGGCATTAAGCCCCCACTATGCCGGCGCATAATTCGATTCAAACACTGGTCGATACATTATTTCCGAAAGGCAGGTTGTTTATGAAGCATTACCGCTTTTATCTGTCTTTGATTGTGTTGTGGTGCATCACCGCAGCGCAGAATCACCTCCCCGACGAACGGAAAAGCGATTGGGAAAACGCCGGTATTCTTCGCTCTACAGGTCGGGATATTGTTGTCGGACAGGTCAACAACATTCTGGAATATGGAGCGAGAAATGACGGCACTCATCCTGAAATCACCCAGACAGCCCTGCAGGCCTCTCTTGGAAATCGATCCGCGGCAGGGTATACGGCCATTTACTTTCCGGAGGGAGTGTATATTTTTTCGCGACCTGTTCGAATTGAGCGGGACATCCGGCTGGTCGTTATCGGCGACGGGGCGAACAGGACATTTTTTCATTTTAATTTCAATGGAGAAGAAAACCGACCGGGCTTTCTTATAGAAAAGTCCCGTTTTATCGGAATCAGTAATCTTTCGATTGAACGGCAGGATTCTGCGAATTACGGAGAAAACATCCGGTTTTCCAACGACACCAGTTGCTGGGTAAGCGGGGTTGAAAGCAATAAGGCGCCGTCGATTCATATTCACATCCTGAACAGCAGCCATATTGAAATCACCGGCTGCCATATTCATCATGCCTGGAACTACGGTACGGGCGGTCATGGATATGGTGTTCTTATCGGCGCCTATTCATCATATTGTCTTGTAGAAAACTCCATTTTCAATCATCTTCGTCACTCAGTCATATTGAGCAACGGCCCGGTATCGAACGTTATCGGCTATAATTATTCCACCGATCCCTACACAACAGAAACCTACTTCGGTATTTCTGATTGGCCCTCGGACATGTGCCTGCACGGCCATCCCGATCAAAGCATCCCCGGCCCTTCATTCAATCTCTTCGAGGGCAATCGATGTGCCTTTATGCATGCCGATGACGCCTGGTATGATAATGGGCCCTGTAACACTTATTTCAGAAACAAGGCCCTCCGTTACGGGATAAAAATCTACCGCGACAGCCCGAATCAGAATGTTGTCGCCAATGAAATTGACGATTTAGAAGGAGACCTGGCGGACAGGCTCTGGAAAGCATTCGATATCCAAAGCAGCGGAAATTTCATTCTGGGAAATAGTAATCTTGACGCCAATCCCCCGTCCTATCCGGAGCCTTCGGAAATATGCACAAACCGTTCTCTCTATCTCGACCCGCATGACCTGCCGGATTTTCTTGACAACATAAACTTCTTTCCCCCGTTCGGCGCCTCTCAGGCGAATCGCGGGGGAAACGGAACAATCCCCGCGCAAATCCGATGGAACAACGATACTCTCTTGACTGTTCCTCACCCTTACTCCTTCGACCCGGCACTAAAAGCAGAAAGAAAACATCTCCGACCCGACAACCAGAACAGGAGACGGAATCGCGGCGTTTTCCCGATTTTTATAAACAGCTACAGCAAAGGATCACTACCACGGCGTAAAGCAGGACGACACGGCGAAATCAGGATCTATGACTATAGGGGAAGAATGCTTTTCGAAGGCCCGGCAAAGGACCTTTTTCTCACCCCGGGCGCCGGCGGAACGGCAATCGGCGCCGGGGCAGGTATTGTCATTTTACAACAGAATCCCGAATACAATCCATGAAATCACAACCACAACAACCGCAATTACAATAGTTCTGATTTTGTGTTTTTCATAGATTCGCCGGGCCTGATGGTCATCGAAACACCGGTTTCAGACCGAATATCGACACGACCGGAAACAATATATGGAGCATCATGTTTTTTCCACACACCGTCTTCGTCAACTTCACCTCCATCAATCAGAATGCCGCCTTTGGTATTACCGGCTACCGAACCGACACCCGAAAGCCTACCCAGACTCTGTGCTTGTAAGGTAATCCCATATTCGCCGTTTCCGGTTATGGTGTTGTTGACAAAAGACGCACTGTCCTTTGGCGCGCTGCATCGCCATATCGCTCCAGGATATGTCTGCTTCGCGCTTCGCGGCACTCGGCTTTTCGCTCGGCCTCGGGCCATCACGTCCTTTTATGAGATGAGTTCTATGCTGGAAAAATGATGGCGTCAACCGAAATTGGATGCCGGAACAGGGAAAATCCGTCCATAATCGACCTCAAGTGGAAATAGTCATCATGTTTTTGCATTCTATTCCATATTTTTTATACCCTCGCATATCTTGTGATCGAAAAAGTGACATCGATGTCACTCTTTTTCGGGTTTTTGGTAAGTATATTATAGGCTGAACAGCACAATTCAGCCATTGAGATCGAATAACCCATTATTGAGGGGAGTATCCGATGCCGAAAATATACAATTATCTCGATTATCGCCATTATCTGGCCGATCTTCACCGGGAAATCAAGGCAAAAAAATCCATATTTTCTCATCGGTACATATCCGCCAAAGTCGGTGTTTCATCGCCTGCCTGGTTTCTGCATATCACGAAAGGACGGATTAATCTTTCGCCGGGTAAAATACAGCCGCTTTCCAGGGTCTTTCACCTGAATCCCCATGAAAGCGACTATCTCACCCTGCTGGTCCATTATCAACATGCAGGGACAATGCACCAAAAGAGTATAATCAAGGCAAAAATGCGCACTTTTCGCCGAATGCACGACCCGAGTGCCAATCATGCGAGCCATTTTGCCGAACCTGAGCTTCATACAGCCCTCGGTTGAGCGTTCTCTTTTTTCTTCTTTGAATGTTTTTTGGTGACATGGCCTTGAAGGCTATGACATATAGCACATTGCTATCAAAATACCGCCGCAGATCTTTATACGGAATCCATATCATACACACTCACATCAAAATACCGGCACAGAGAAAATTTATATTATTTTGCTATGCTGGTTTTACTCATATTTCCGACTATACTGCTGAAACACAAAGGAAAGAATATCTCATGATCAACATTGTATTGCTCGGTCTCCTGACCCTGGTGGCTTCGGGCGTTGGAACAGCTACCGGATTCGGAACATCGACAATAATGATCCCCGTGATGGTCCTCTTTGTACCTTTGCCGGTTGCCCTTTTATTTGTGGGTATTATCCATCTTGCCGGTGATATCTGGAAAGTACTTCTGTTCAAGCGGGGGTTCGACTGGAAACTTGTTCTGGGTTTTGGTCTATCAGGCATTATTGCGAGCTATATCGGGGCTTCCCTTTCCATGCATGCGGAAGACCTTCCTTTGAAACATATTCTGGGCGCTTTCCTGATTATGTATGTAGTGTTTCTGTTCCTCAAACGGGAATGGGCGTTGCCCAAAACAAACGGGACTGCAGTGAGCGGAGGCTTACTATCCGGTCTCTTTGCCGGATTTTTTGGTGTGGGCGGCGCAGTTCGTGGAGCATTTCTTATGGCCTTTAACCTTCAAAAGGAAGTGTACATTTTCACCTCCGGGCTTATCGCCATGTTTATCGATGTAACAAGAATTACGCGGTACTTCATGGGCGGAACACGGTTGGAGCAGAATCTCCTCATCGCCCTTATCGTCAGCATTCCCGTCTCCTTTGCCGGAGCCTTTCTTGCCAAGAAATCGCTGGATAAACTGCCTCAGAAATTCTTCCGTATTTTTGTAGGAATTTTTCTCGCCCTGGTGGGAGCGAAGCTCCTGATCTGGAGCCCATAAAAATGATAACCTGCCCCAGGAACAAAGATTTTTTTATGACATCCAACCTTTCGTGTCTTTCCTGACATCCCGTACATCATTAAAAAAAGCGTATTTACCGCTCCCCTCTTTATAATATTGGTCCCACAACCGATAATAATAATGATATACTATTCACTATCAGGAAGTTGTGAAAATATGGGACCACTTGTCTGAAATAGTTACCCATTAAGCTTATGGTTGCACAGATACGAACCGGAATTCTCCTGCTTTTCTTTATACTCGTCCCCTCCATGGCCCAGTGGAGCGAGTGGCTGACCGACATGAAAGGTGAAAACACCGGTCATACGGTATGCAATTTTTTGACCCTTCCGGTAAGTGTGGGCGATCTTGGACGGGGCCTTTCGGCATCGCCGGGTATGATGGATGCCACGGTTTTACCGAATTTCACCGCCACCTCGGCATATTTTGACAGCTACAAATTTGCAGCATCCCATATCGAATGGCTTCAGGGGCTTCGAAAAGAATATACCGGCGCCTGCTTTCCTGTTTTCGGTGTCGGCACGATCGGTGTTTTTTCACAGCTTTTTACTGTGGGAGAATTTCCCCATTCACGTGATATCGATGAACTGCCTTCATCACCCCGTTTTTTTGAATGTGCATTTGGTGCATCCTATGCCAGGGAGATTCTCTACCGGACCCTTGCAGGGGGAATGACTTTTTCCTATATCGAGAGCAGACTCGATAATGAGGCTGGACGGTCGGTTGCGGGACATGCAGACCTGGCCCTCGATCTGCCATTTGTTAAAGCCCGGCTCTATGGCGGCAATTTCGGTCCCGAACTCACCTATATCGCAACACCGGAACCGCTTCCGCTGCAGACCGGCGTGTCACTCTTTTTCATGCCTCTGGCTCACCGGATCAAACTCAAAAACCGGTTTGCCCTCGAAATCGGCGGAGGAGTACAAAAAAATGCTGATGAACCGCTGTTGGTCGGATTCAGCACCGAAATGGGAATCATGACCTGGGGGAAAATCCGGGGAGGATATGAATTTCCTCTGGGTCAGGAACAATCCATTGCAGGCCTCAGTCTGGGCGCCGGGTTTACCGTGAAAAATTTCGGCGCAGATTTTGGCTGGAAATACCAATCCGAGATACTTGGTGGGGTATGGGGGATCACCGCAACCATGCAACTGGAAGAGATTGTCCCTAAAACCGCCGAAGATTTTTATGAAGTCGCTCATAACCATTTCTCCAAAGAGCGATACCGCCTTTGCACCAGGTATGCCAAAGAAGCACTACGGCTGAACCCCAATATGTGGAAGGCCCATACGATCATAGCCCGGGCACAGGCTGAATTGCGCCAGGAAAAAGGCAGCGAAATCGCCCTCATTTACGCGGGAGGTGCCAAAGGTCAGACACTTCCATTCCTCTCCGAAAAGGAACATATCGGCGGTATAGCCCGTGGGGTAACGGTCATACGACAGCTTCGCGATTCATATCCCGCTTCAATCGGAATCAATACCGGGAATAACATCCTCAGGGTTTCTCACAAGTTAAAAGGCACTCTCTTTGACAAATACTACGAAACCGCCAACTGGGATGCTGTTGCATTGGGTGCGGGCGAACTCGATTTCGGATTCGAGCGATATCTTTCGGAAGCAAATGTTTCCAATACAAAATTCATCTGTACCAATGCAAAAAAAGTTTTCGGTAAAGGGCTTATTAAAAAAGATATTATCGATGTCCATAAATACAAAATTATGGTGCTCAGCGTCGTCAACCCTTCCCTTCCCTCACGCAATGAGGATAAAGCTCTATTGACGCCTGTAATTGGAGAACTTCAGGGAGAACTGCTTTATCCTGAGGCAAAAAAATGCAATCTCCGGGTGCTTGTTGCCGATGACAATTTCAAGAATATGTCGAAATATGCGCAAGCACTTCCGGAAATTGATATCATTATTTGCAGTGGTTTACACCGGGAGTTTCATACGCCTATGACCGCGGGCTCTACGCTTATCCTTTCGGCCGGTGACTCTTCACGCTATGTAGGAACCCTTGCAATCAGGTTTGACGATGAAGGAAAGATGCTGTCTTATAATAACAAACTTATCCCCCTTACCAATAGGGTGATTCCTGATCCGGTAATGGATGAACTTGCGCGGAAAACTGCAATTACGATAGAACTCGAGCAAAAGGGAATAGATCTCAAGGAACTGGCAAAGGGCGCTATTGATGGAACATTTCTTTTTGTCTCAAACCGCCACGGCAAGAAAGGCATCTTTCTGAAAGTAATCGACAAGCTGGCGGAATTTCCTCTCTCGCCCAGAGTTACACATTGCTTCTCCCCTGTCTACTCCTATGAATGCGGCAAAATTGCATTTCTGCAAAATGATGAAAAAACCGGCGCGACTTCGCTCATTTCCATGAGTTTCAATGGTACACAGGTAACCGAAATCTGCAGTAATTTCCATGTATCAGATATCTGCTTTGGCACGCAGGGCGACTGGATATACTTTGCTGCAGGTAAGGGCCCTGGTAAATCGACAGCACTCTATCGTGTTAAACCCAGTGGTGGGGTGAAACATCCTTTGATAACCTGGGATAATTCCCGGGAAAGCGATATCGATCTTTCTCCGGATGGTTCACAGATGGTATTCATTTCCGACCGCGACAGACTCCCCCAGGTTTATATGGCATCTTCGGCCGGAGAAAAACCGCTCAGGATCAGCAATGCAAAAGCCACCCATGCAAAGCCGAAATTCAGTCCCCATGGAACAAGCTTCGCGTTCCTCTCGGACCGGATGAGTAAACGGAATAGAATGGACCTTTTTGTGCACGATCTCGTTTCCGGAAAAACCTCGCCTCTCACTCGGCAGGCAAACGTTTCTGATTTCTGCTGGACCGAAGATTCAAAGCAAATCATCTACTCGGCGGGAGTAAACCTCTGCGACCTGACCGTCATCGACACAGAAACCGGCATGAGCCGGAAACTGATCACCGGGCACGGCATCAAAGATTACAGTGAACTGCATCCGCAGCTCATGCGTTACAAAGGGAAAACGGGAATTATTTATTACCGTGAATACGAATCCGGAGAACGGCAGATTTACCGGGTCAACCTTGACGGCAGCGATAACACCCGAATTGTTAACAGTACGGGAAATGATTGGTTGGAGTGAATTTATAAGAGCGAAAAAAGATCACGAGAACGATCGATGAATAAGGAAGCAGTCTGCCTTTCCCATTCTATAATCGTAATCATTTTCGTTGTATTGTCCTGAGTTTATCGAAGGGTCTTTTATTCTCATGCCATCTTCATCTCAGCCTCACTACGGTCGCCCCTTCCCCGCCGTCTCTGGGAAGAGCGGGAATCCAGTCTCTGATAATCGACCGCAGCTCATGATCGAGCATGGTCCTGACCAGTTTTTTGAGTACCGGCCCTTCTCCGGGTGTAGAATGATATCCTTTCCCATGGATAATCAACACCTGCGCAATGCCGTTTTCTTTGCACCGCTCGATACTCGCCCGTACATGCACGGCAGCCTGTTCTTCGGTAAGCCCATGAAGGTCCAGTATTTCCCGATTCCGCTGTCGGCGCCCTGTTCGTCCAGGCCTCCGTCGATTTTTGCGTGAAAATCTCAACGAATCCTTATCGACAACCCCGTACTTGTCAAGGTGGCGTAATATTTCTTCCCTGTCTGATCGTTTTTTCTCAGTCACTGGTCACTGGTCACTGGTTGCTGAAGTAGTGGAGTAATGCCCCCATAACTTCATCCATTATTCTTATCAATTATCTCCGTCATTCCCTCCAACTCTTTACACCAATTGGCCTTTATCCATCCATTGGGCGTAATCGAGCCATACCGAGGGATTCTTTATGATACCATCGAGGTGAATCGGGACCGAAACATTCCCGCCCATCGATGCATTATCACCGATAGCGATATGGACTGTTCCCTTGACCTTTTCATCTTCCAGAACATTACCGCTTATCCGGGCAGTATCGAGGGTTCCGACGCCGAATTCGGCAATTGTTCGCGATGCTTTCCGGTATTTCAGAAAGAGTTCTTCCAACTGTTTTGCACAGCTGTGTCCTTTGACTTCAGTCACCTTGCCTTCCCGCACCTTCAAAATAAGCGGTGTATCCAGAATGCCTACAAGGGGAAAGGAACCGTCAAAAACAATCACCCCTTCAGCAGTACCTTCAGCAGGCGCCATATATGCCTCTCCAGCCGGAAGGTTTCCGAAGGCTCCTTTGAAATTCAGACGGCCGTCATCAACTTTGGCATGCCGTCCGCCTGTTTCAAATGTCAAATCGGTCCCTGCGTCGCTCTGGATCCTTATTTTTCTGGATGACGACAACTGGGCAGCTACTTTACGGGTCTGAACACCCAGTTTTTCCCAGTTGGTGTTCATTGTCCGTATGAACATATCGGGGGTAATTCCGGGAAGCGTTGCGATGCGGACTCCCTGATCAGAAGCTTTTCGACGGGCTTTGGTATGCGACAGGGATTTGGACGTCGGCATCACTGCGACATCGAACTGACAAAACAGTTCCCCGACTGCTGCGGGCGGCTCATTACCACTTTCTTTGCGTGGACTGATCTGCACCATAACCGCTTCCCTGCACCGCTCTCTTCCGGCCTCCCAGAAAGCCGAACCGATCCCAAAACAGGGCGGATCGCATATAACCAGAAGCTGCTCTTTCCGCCCCAGGTTCAGACATTCAGCGAGCGCATTTTTTGCGACACTTTTTAATTCTTTGTGCATTTTTTTCCTCTCACCTCAACTTCATGCGTTCTTCATTCCGGCATTCATTCTCTGCAAAACGTCACCCTTCCATTGCGTAAAGGTACCGTTTAAAATATGTTCTCGTGCTTTTCGCACCAAATATAGAAAGAAATAAATATTATGAAGCGTTGTCAAACGTATGCCTAAAATTTCTCCAGCAAGGATACAGTGACGAAGATAAGAACGGCTGAAATTTGTACATGCATAACAGGAACATTCAGGATCGATGGGGGTATCGAAATCACGGGCATGGCCGGCATTCCGAAGGTTGAGTTTACCATTCCAGGTAAATACCGAGCCGTTTCTTCCATTGCGTGTGGGAAGAACACAGTCGAACATATCGATTCCCCGCTCGATACATTCAAGAATATCACGGGGCATACCAACGCCCATGAGATACCGTGGTTTTTCCGTTGGCAGCAGTGAAGCGTTATATTCTGCAATCTCATACATGGTTTCGATTTTCTCACCAACCGCCAGTCCCCCGACAGCATAACCGGGAAAATCCATGGCAACCAGCTCGGTAGTACACTTTTTCCGGAGTTCTTTATTGGTCCCTCCCTGCGTGATCCCGAACAGCGCCTGGTTGTAGCCAAAATGGAAGGGTGTTTTTACATGGGCCTCGATACAGCGAGCGGCCCAGCGAATTGTTCGTTCCACAGCTTTTACCTTTTCGCTGTCATCGGCATCGGCGGATGGACATTCATCAAAGGCCATGATAATATCCGCGCCCAGATTATGCTCGATCTCCATTACACTCTCGGGAGAGAAAAAGTGACGAGAACCATCAAGATGAGATTGAAACCAGACGCCATCCTCGGTAATTTTTGAAATATCTTTCAGGCTGAAAACCTGGAAACCACCGCTGTCGGTCAGGATCGCTCGATCCCAGTTTTCGAAAGCATGCAGTCCGCCGGCATCACGTATAAGCATATCACCGGGGCGGAGATGGAGATGATAGGTATTTGCCAGAATAATTGAGCTGCCACATTCCTGCAGTTCCCGGGGTGAGAGCGATTTAACCGTGGCTTGTGTACCCACCGGCATGAATATCGGGGTTTCGATTGTTCCATGAGCCGTCTGAAACAACCCGGCCCGGGCCCGGGAATGCGGATCTTTTCCTTCCAGAGAGTAGGCAAATTCTTTGAGCATCAACGACTATTTTCTGTTGGAGGTTAAATGTATAAAATACAATGCTCCATTTTTCGTATTTTAATTTTGAAATATCTTTCATATCTTGATCATATTCATCGATTGAGGTATCTTTAAAGAATCAGCACGGTTATATATCAGTATTGTATATTGTTATGCTATATATATTTATAGACTCTACCCGATAGCGGAGTACTTCCGGAAAAGTGCTTCAGGGTCGTATAAAACGCATTTGATTGGAATACAAAAGGTCTTCCTGCTGATGCAGAACATTATTTTTATATACCTTTAATGGAACAGATTGTGCCGACAGTGAAAGAAAATCAACAGCGGTCCAGAAAAACCACAAAACAGAAACGTAAGACACCGTCTCCCGAGCAACCGAAGCGGCTCATCGATACGATAGATTCCCCCCGGGATCTTCGAAAAATACCTTTAAATAAGCTGCGCCTTGTTGCCCGGGAGATCCGCGAGCTTATGCTCGATAATGTCAGCCAACACGGCGGTCATCTCGCTCCCAGTCTGGGTGCAGTCGAGCTTGCTATTGCTCTCCATTATGTTTACGATACTCCCAAAGATAAGCTTGTCTGGGATGTGGGACATCAGGCATACGCGCATAAAATTCTTACCGGACGGCGGGAGAATTTCAACACACTCCGTCAATACAAAGGAATCAGCGGGTTCCCCCGAATCTCGGAAAGTGAATACGACACCGTCTCTACCGGTCATGCATCGACATCCATATCCACCAGCCTGGGTATTGCCATGGCACGGGATATTAAAAAAGAGAAATTTGATGTAGTGGCGGTTATCGGGGATGGTTCCCTTTCGGGCGGCCTTGCTTTCGAAGGCTTAAATAACCTGGGGACCCATTCGACCAAAATGACAATCATCCTTAATGACAACAAGATGTCTATCTCGAAAAACGTGGGCGCCCTGTCACGCTATCTGACCCGGGTTATTACCGACCGGCGGTTTCATAAAATCAAAGGACAGGTCTGGCAACTTCTGGGGAATATGTCCCATGTAGGGAAAAGCATCCGAAACCTGGTGCACGATATCGACGATACTCTGAAGCATTTTGTTATTCCGGGCAAGCTGTTTGAGGATATGGGAATCCGGTATTTTGGTCCTGTTGACGGCCATAATATTGCAGAAATGATCGAGGTATTTAAATTTGCCCGCGACACCTCCAAGGAACCGGCTATTATTCATGTGATCACCAAAAAAGGAAAAGGCTACCGCTTTGCCGAAGACGACGCCACCAAATATCATGGCATATCGGCCTTTTCGAAAACCACCGGAACAGTCAATGGGAAAGGGAAAAAGGGGCCGACTTACAGCCAGGTTTTCGGAAAATCCCTTGTCGAGTTTGGCGCCAAACGAAAGGATATTGTCGCCATTACCGCGGCCATGCCCGACGGCACCGGGCTGAAATTTTTCAGAGATACCTATCCCGATCGCTTTTTTGATGTCGGTATTGCCGAGTCCCACGCTGTGACTTTTTCAGCAGGATTGGCCCTGAACGGTCTCAAACCGGTCGTCGCCCTCTATTCAACCTTTCTTCAGCGGGCCTACGACCAGATTATGCATGATGTTGCTCTGGATAAGCTTCCGATCGTGTTCTGTATCGACCGGGCGGGTCTCGTAGGTGATGACGGCCCGACTCATCATGGCATGTTTGATCTCTCCTTTCTCCGCACCGTTCCCCGGGCGTTAATCATGACACCCAAGGATGAACGGGAACTGAAAAATATGCTGTTGACAGCGCTTGAATACAACGATGGGCCCTCCTTCCTCCGCTACCCTCGTGGTTCAGGATTGGGTGTTCCATTGGATAAAAATCCCGCCCCCCTGCCGATCGGCAGGCCGGAAATCGAAAGGGAGGGTAAAAAATGCGCGATAATAGCAACGGGGGTCACCTGTGCCGCGGCACAGGAAGCCATAACACTGCTCGAAAAAGAGAGCATCTCCCCGGCACTTGTCAGCGCTCGTTTTGTAAAGCCTCTCGATAAAGCATTTTACACAAAGCTTTTCGATTCCTATTCTCATATTATCACCCTTGAAAACAATATCCTTTCCGGCGGATTCGGCTCAGGCATCCTCGAACTTGCCACTCAAAGCGGGAAAAAGGGGCTTCCGAAATTTCTCTGCCTGGGCTATCCCGATGAATTCGTCGAACACGGCGACCTGAAAATCCTTCTGAAAAATCTCAAGCTCGACGCCGAAGGCATTGCAAAGCAGATACGCGCTTTTGTGAAAGGCTGAGTCACCTCACAGCAACGTTATCACTTTCCCGGCGATCTCGTTGTCCGCTCTGATTTTCAGGATATACGAGCTGTGCGAAACAGCGTTATCAACCGCTGTCCATTCAACCCGGTTCATCCCTGCAATATCGGTGTAATTCCATCGCCGAATAAGCTTCCCGGTAACAGTGAAAAGCATTATTGATAGTTGTTCGGGATTTTCGATCACACTCCAGTCAAAATGCAACACAAGACTGCGTCCGGTTACCTGCGCATGAATTCCATTCACCAGCTTTTTACCATTCAGACTGGTATTTTTTACATCAGTAACCGAATTACCCTCAGCTTCAATCGAAGCTAATGTGTCATCAGCTGACGGAAAGATATCTTCAGCCAGAAGGTCCGGCACCCCACGAGTGACATAATGTTCCGCCACTGAATCCGGAAGCACATCTTCTTCAAGCGCAAGCAACGCATATTCCTCATCAACAAAACCCAACGTGGCGGCCATCGATGACGGTTTCTCTGATCCAAGAAACAATAAATTCCGATCTGCCCCCACCAGCCGTGCATATTGCATGGGATCACCACTCTCTATTGCCAATGGTTTTTCGGTAAAGGAAGCAAAGGATGTTCCGTTAAGATAGATATTCCAGTGTATCCTGCGTTCCAGAGGCTCCGCAGTAAAGAGCTTCAGTTCATACGAAGGCATCCGGTATCTCTGCCGGTAATTGAAATAGGAGCTTCGCGTATCCGAACGTACATAAGTGCTGCACGAGTTTGTTCCATTCGATAATACCGCAGTTGCAGTCAGCGAATGATTATACATTGCAGCAAATGCATTAATATCCACACCAGGCCAGAAAAGCTTTTGTGGAGGATATAACGATGCATTAAACCACTGGTATTTCTGCAAATGTTCTATAAGGCCGGAGACTTCGATGGATGGATCCCAGGCTATCGATCCGACATTTCTCTTTTCCCGAATCCACTCGGGTCCAGCCGTCACCAAAATAAGATGCCTGAGCACTCCAGTGTTATTTGTAAAAAGCGAGAGTGCCTCCTGCAACGCATTTTCGAATTCAGAAAATGATTTCGCAACAATGCTGTCGATCTGTGCCTGAGTGAGTTGCGGTCCCCTGCCGGACTGAGGATTTCCAAACTGCCGTGTACCGATCTCATATAAGAAGCTCATCATCCGGCTATACTCCGGACCGCCTTTGCGATCGAGATTGAAAATGATCCGTTCATTGCCGCCTTTATCGATAATCAAAGCAACCTTTTTCTTTTTCTCGTGAAGTGCAATCAGAAATTGCTGCAGAAGATTCGATTGTTCCACGATCTGTTTGCCATACCTGCTGAGTACTTCACTATTGTTCCATCGCCAGAGAATGACAAATTCCTCTTTTAAAGCAGAATTAAAAACGATATTATCAGGAGTCATGCCGATAAAGTGGACCATTTCGCCGCTCAATCGTGCAGTGGAAAAATTACTTACATACAAACGTGAACCTGTTTGGGTAAACAACTGCGGTGTGATATATCGAAAACAGTTATACGAATACCTTCCTGCACCGGGCTCAAGGGTCATCGAATCCGCAGTTATTTCCTGCATGGCTCCCGAAGATGATTCGAGGTAGAATGAAGATACCTCCGATCCTTTGTAAATCACATATTCAGCATTATCCGAAAAGGCGTGCGGAAATCCGATCTTCGTTGTGCCATTCAACTCTTGTGATGGAATAAGATAGCGCATTCGCATTTTTCGCGTACCGCCCCAGCTTACCGGAAAAATTGACATATAATAATTATCAGGGGCCCAACCGTATTCGAAGATAACCGGGTCTCGTGGCGGAGGAGGAATATCGGCATCCCGGTCGACGACTTCTTCGTACTGCTTCCGGGCTTCTTCAACGGATTTTAGTTTTGCTTTCAGGATATCATCACCATTCCACAGCAGCATTCCTGTAACAACAGAACCTCTCTCAAGATTGATATTGCCGACAATCTCCAGAGCATTTTTAAATGAATCCGGTTCCACCCCATTAACATCAAATTCCCAATCCAGTTCAATATCCAGATAATCCGGATAAACGGTTATCCGGAATAATTCCCGGATTATCTTCGATGTTCCATTCCAGGGTACCCCCTGAGTTGATTGACTTCTAAAGGTAGCATGCTGATAGCCGATTGCAAAAACAACATTAAAAAGCAGTAAAGCAGACAGAAACATTTTTCTTATCATGATCCCTCCGGGAAAAGGTTATGAATCTTTTTCACCTTTAATAATACAAAATATTTTGCAGGAAAATGCTTTCGGAGAGTAAAAAGCGTTTTCTGGATGGAAACACTGATATTTAAGAGGAGCATGTATGAAAAGGCAACGGCGAACACCTGTATTTAACTGAATTCTAGTAAAAATCATACCCACCTTATATGTATCACATTATATATTACAGACAACATACTGGTCTTTGGTCAAATAACGGAAAGCATATGAGTTTCAAAAAGCATCTTTCCCGTCTGTTCATCCTCCATTTTTTTGTAGTGTTTCCATTACTTGGAGTAACCGTCGATCTTATCCCCTCTCTTCCTTCCACCATGACCAATGCCCATATTTCGCAATTCGATATTTTTGCCTCCGGTCTGGGTCCGCTCATGTTTGTCATCCAGATAACCAATCCCGACGATTCGACCTATACCGGGCTTCGGCTCCGCTACCGGGTGTATCTGGACAGTGAATCTGCGGGAACACAGGGAAATCAGCGTATCTATGAAGGCCTGTCGAACACATTTTCGATCAAGCCTTACGAGAGTATCCTTATCAAGAGTAATGATTTTCTCACCGAGAACAACCTCGCCGTGCGGACATCGATACAAACAACCGTGTATGAACTAAAGGATCCCTCGATCAAGGAAAAAATCTCCATCGGCCAGCGTATTCCCGACGGCGCCATCGAATTCAGGCTCGATCTCGAAAGAAGCGTGTCGGGTATAGTTATCGACAATGATTTCTCTCAACACACGATTACCAATGTAACCTATGTGATTCCAGATTACCCCGGTCGGGAGGCATCCGGCGGTGCACAAACTATTTATGAACCCCGTCCGGTCTTTTCGTGGCGGTCCGATCTTCTACCGGGTGTTTATGGTACCGAAGACATCTTTACCATTTACATCTACGAAGAAGTCCCCGGCGGTTCCATGGCCGATGCAATCAGCCGCCCGCCCTTTCACAGTGCATCGGTGAATGCACTTTCCTATGTCATTCCACTGTCATCACCTCAGCTCGAACCGGGTACAACCTATTACTGGAATGTACACGCAAAAATAAAGGGAGCTACTTCCAGCTTGATCAAAAGCCCGGTATATGCCTTTACAATTTATAAAGTCGCCAACCCGCGCGTCTGGGAGATAATCCAGCAGCTGCGGCTTATTATCGATGATGAAAGTGTTTTCGAAAAAATTGCAGGCTATGATAACGACGCCTCGATCTATATCAACGGCGAGAAGAAAAATCTGGCGGAACTGAAACAGTTTGTTGCCGAAGTGTTAGTTGAAGAGACGGACCTTGAGAAAGTGGATGTTCGATGATGAAAAGCCGGGACAAAAAACGTGCAATTCGTGCCGGGATGATTCTTGTTTGCCTGACAGGCGCCGGCATTCATATTTCTGCCGCGGAACCGCAGGAAATCGCGCTTGTGGTCCGCACCCGGGGGCTGGTGACGGTATCCTATGATATCGACCGAAAAAGCAGCGATATCGTAACCAAAGGGTATACCGCAGTATCCGGGGCCCGTTTCCAGACCGGGAAACGGGGTTTTGCAGAAATTGTCTGTATCGGCAGCAGAAGCAGTGTTATTCTCCGCCCCGATACCGAAGCGGATTTTTACTTTACCCGCGACAGAAACCGCTCAAGCGAAATTGTCAAAGTACATTCCGGTCGGGTGATGTTTGACGTCCGCACGCGCGCCGGTTATTCCTTTGACGCCACCGCGCCCTCAACACTCATCTGGATCGAGCGCGGCGCCGGCTTTTTGGATGTTACCGGAGCCGGCGGCGAATCGACATTCTATGTTTTAACCGGCAACGCCAAAATCGCCGATGATGAAAGCGGCGTCTGGCATACGCTCGGTCCCGGATCGGTGGGGTATGCCGGAACCGGGAATCGGGTTTACACAGGATCGATCTCCCGGGGACAGACCCGAACGCTGTACGGCATGATCGAGCTGATGCAGAAACTGAAAGGTGATGCCCGGGTTACCAGCAGGCTGACAATTCAGGAAACCGACGGTGGTACAACTGAACCCCGGGGAGAAGCCGCGGCACTTAATGGTGCCGGTGTCGAAATAAAGGCAGTGCCGGAAATCGGCATCAGCTTTACCCACTGGGAACTAATCAGCGGTAATGCCGCATTTCTGGATGCTTCACAGGAGTCGACATCGGTTATCGTCTCATCAAACTCAATCATTGCCCCACAGTTTTCGCAATCCCCTGCTCAAATCGAAGTACTTTCAACCGATGGAGGTAAAGTAACCCCTTCAGGAACAATAACCATAGAAAAAGGGGCACCCTTTCCCCTGGCGATTCTCCCTTCACTGGGCTATGAATGCACAGGATGGAAAAAAGGACGGCGTGTGGGGGTTAAACAGATAAACCGGGATACCGCCCTCGTTACCCTGTCGGCCGACAGAGGTTCGGTAACCGCCCGGTTTATACCGAAACAGTATACTATTGTTACTGGTGCCAAGAAAGGCGGACGTATTTCCAATAAAGAGACCCGTACCGGGATCTATCTGGATACCATTCCCCTTTCGGCACAGGCTGATGATGGGTATCAGTTTATTTCCTGGTCGATTGAAAGCGGAACCGCGCAAATCATCAAGCCCCGCAAGGCGGCAACCCGCCTGGTAATCGACACCAGTGATGCTACCGTTGCAGCGCATTTCTCCGACAATCCCTATTCAGTAGTGATTATCGACCACCCCCAGGCGGAAATCACCCCGGTCGATTCGGTTTTTGTGAAACGGCGAGAGCATCTCTCTGTTGTTGCCGGGGTTCATGATGGGTATATGCTAACGGAGTGGAATGTCGCCTCGGGGAGAGCTTCTGTTACAGGGAGCGAACAAGCGGAGATTAACGCAAAATCCGATTGCATTATTATGCCATCAATTACCGAAAAGGCCTTTACCCTTACCCTCGTTGCAGAAGAGGGTGGTTCGGTGGTACCCTCTGAGCCCATACGAATTATCCACGGCACCCCAACGATTATTACCGCCCAGCCCGACAATGGTCAACAATTTCTCAACTGGCAAATTCAGAGCGGATGGGCCGATATCGAGGACCCGCAGCAAGATACCACGCCGGTTACCCTTACCACTTCCGATGCGATGATTAATGCGATCTTTGCAGCCCGGATCTGCACGGTGACGGTGGGGGCAACAAAGGGCGGTTATACCGAACCCGGGGGAAATATCAAGGTACCCGAAGGCGGCTCACTGACCCTCCAGGCAGTACCCAATCCCAAAGCAGCCTTTATTGCATGGAAGCTTCCCGAAAACAGCGATGACCTCGAACTCTCCGACACGATCGCATCAACGGAGATCAGCCTCTCCAATATCCGGCAATCGATGGAAATCGAGGCACTTTTTTCCACCGAAACAGTCGAAATGACCGTTTTAACAAATGGGCTTGGCTCCACCGAGCCCGACGGCAAGGAGTATTTCGTTGCCAACCGGTGGTCTGCGGTTGACGCCACTCCGGCCAAAGGCAATGCCTTTCTGCAATGGATAACCGTCTCCGGTACCGAAGTTGAGTTCAAAGATCCGTACGCGGCAAAAACCGAAGTCAACCCCGGCATCGACGAAAGCATTATTAAAGCGCTCTTTGTTCCCGGCGATTCGCTGATTACAGGAGGCGTCTCCGGCGATTCCTTTCAATTGACCATCGAGTTCGATCCCGCCCGGGGCAGTATCGATACCGATGCTCGGCAAGCGGTAAAAGCGGGAATTCCGGTGACCGTAACGGCGGCCCCGGCCGATGGATATACATTCACCCAATGGCGGGTTACCCGGGGCTCCGCCCTTGTCTCCAATGTGCAGAATGCAACAACAATTATAACCCTGAGCCGTGATGACGCCCTGATAAAAGCCGAATTCGAACAACGGCCGATTACATCACTGAAAGTAATTTTCGAAAACAGCAGCAACCGCACCAGGACCCTTGAGGCTGATTTCCGGTAGTCAAATCTATGAACACCCAAACCCTTATGTTCCGGTTTTCTGCATTGCTCTTTCTCACGGGGATTTCGTCACACCTCCAGGGAAGCGAGGTTGTGTCACTCACTCCGCAGCCGGATGAATTCGTGCTGTTCGAAGATTTCTTTGTCTCCTTTGCCTACAGCGGGCTGAGTGGACCGGTTAGCCGGGTCAAACTATTTTTCGACAAGCAGGATATCTCCTCCAAAGCACGCATTACCGGTTCGACGGTCACGTTCATTCCCGGCGAAGATTTCATGAATCGCCCGGACCTGGCCGGCCCTCATATCGTAACCGTTATTCTCTACGGTTCTCACCGGAAACAACTTGCCGATGCTTCGGTGCGGTTTTATCTGACACAAGAGGAAACCGTTTCCGATGAAAAACGGAAGGAGATGAAACAGAAAGGCCGGGAGCTTAAGGCGGTGACCCCCCAAAAGATCGTTCATACCGGAAGGATCAACAGTGAACTCGGCTACCGGAATTTCCATGACAGCACCCACAGCGCGGCTATTCTCGAAGCCTCGGGGAACGGTTACCGGGGTAAACAGTTTTACAATTACAATCTCTCACTTACCACCGATGAAGACAAACACCGTCAAACCCTCCAGCGGTTCAGGATCGGCGCCGGCCACAGTCATATGCTCCGTTTGAGTATTGGGGACAATTTCCCCGCCTACAACACGTTCATACTCCGCGATCAGCGGGTAAGGGGGCTGGAGGTCAACATGGAATCATCCGATCGCCGCTTTGGTATCGACGTCGTATTCGGAAATACACAGCGTGCAATCGCCCCCTATGTGGTTGATAATAAAGCGTTGGCAACTGCGGAGATAATGTACGATACCGCAGAAAATTTTATCGATACGGTCAATGCATTCAACCGCAAGGTAAGCGGGTATGCCGACGGCACATTCAAACGCTCACTCTTTGCCGCACGATTTCAAGTCGGCACTGAGAAACGATTCAGAATAGGCCTTGATATCCTTAAAGCAAAGGATAACCCCAAGTCAATCGACCAGATATCACTTCTGGCGCCCAACATCTCCCTCGACAGCAGCGGCGCCGATACATCACTTGCCGATACGGTATTCAAAAAGCAGATACGAGGTGTTACTCCCAAAGATAACATCGCCGGCGGCCTCGATGCACGCCTTTCCCTGTGGAAACGACGTATCACTCTCTTTTCTGACTTTGCATTCAGCTTTTTGACTAATGATATCTCCAACGGCCCCAGTTCCAATGATGAAATCTCCGATGCTCTGGGAGAAGATGCCTCACTGCCGATCTGGCCCAATGACATTAAAGGGGTCATTATCATTAACGAAACGAGCACCCCCCTTCCCATCCCGGTTGATTCTACCGAAACGATCAATGCCGGAGCGCTGGGCAATTCAATTATCTGGGACGCCGGCCTGAAACTGCACATGCCGATCGGGAGTGTCGATGAAGAATTCGAATTTACCTATCTCTACGCAGGAACCAATTATCGCTCCCTGGGTAATGAAAACCAGCAGAATGACAAGGCAGGAATCATCATTTCCAATGGTGTCCGTGTTTTTGACCGGCGGGTCTATGTGCGAGGGGGGCTTTCATGGTACAGAAACGATCTTGCCGGGCTCAAATCAGCTCCAGCCCACATGCTCGGGTTCAACCTCATGGGAACGCTCTTCTGGAGCCCCTCGCTGCCGATCGTAACGATAACCCTGATGAGCAACAGTGAAGAAGTGAATTCATCGGTTGCCGCCGACAGCAGAGACAACCGGTTCGGTATAATCGGCGCGAGTATTCAGTACTCCCGGAAGTTTGGTATTACCGACAATACTGTCACGTTCTCGGTCAATAATTCCCGTTCCCGGCTCGAGTTCGGGGCGCTGCTCGACGATATAGCTCTGGATGTCAACACCGGCATTCTGGCGCTTACCACCCGGTACGATGATTACCCTTTCGACACTCGTTTATCCGCAACGGTCAACACCTCCAAAGGCGACTACGGTCTGACCCTTGTCTCCCCTTCCGCCGGTATCACCCGGCACTTTATCCCCGATGAAATGCGTGCCGATCTCGACCTCACATTCGAGCACTACAACGACCGTAACGCCGACCCTGTCAACGAAATCGCCTTCCAGTCAAGCTGGGCCTGGGAAATCACCACCCATCACTCGCTCTTTGCCCGGGGAGAAATCAGTACCATGATCAGTGAAGCCCTGTGGGATAATCAAGTAAGTCTGGCCTATGAGTTCCGGTTTTAGAACTGTGCTGCCCGCAGATGATACGGATACGACGGATTTACATAGTCTGGAAATATCCGAATCAAGAAAGAAAAACTACTATTTCCTCAAATATGCCCTGTTTTTCTTCTTTCTTTCTTAACTACAAACCCAAAATCCGTGAACATCCGTGGCGTCCGCGTTCTATTTTCTTATGTTGTTAAGTTCGGTTCAGTTGCGAAAAAACTCCGGCTATTTTCGGTTTTGCGTGGTCCGATCTGCGAGGATTACCCCATAGCTCAACCCCGCCACATCATTCTTTCTATGCATCCCTCGGGATGCATAGCTACCAATAAGCATTTTCAACGTGGGTTGTAAAGGGACGGCAGTCCCTTTCCTCATACAAAGATTCTACAGACATGCCGGCACTAACGAGCTTGAAAATCCGGCATTTGCCTTTCTTACCGACCGCCGGCACTGTTTTATAACAACCTCTATGAAGTTTGTGAGAGATAATTATTTTTATTATAGAACGCCGATGATGTTGATTTTCATACTCACGTGGGAAAGATCCGGGCCCGGCCCGAACCGGTTTGGCAATGCAAATACAAGCGATTTTTATCCATGGCCTGGGAAACACCTCCGACTGGTGGTCCCCCTTTCTTCCATCCATAGAGGAATTGGGCATTACGCCCCGCTTTCCCGACCTCCCCACAATCGGTCCTTCGCTGCCCGATGACTGGTTAAAAGCGGTTCAAAACACGGTTGACTCTCATGATGGTCCCACCGTTCTTATCGGCCATTCCCTGGGAGCATCGACTGCCGTGCTTGGGGCTTGTACCCGCAAAGTCGGGAATATTTTTCTACTGGCACTTCCGGTATATAGCCCCGGCATCATCCCCTCAGCCCCTACTCATGCAGCCCTGTCGCAGTCTGAAGGCGCGGCGGTGGCGCGGTTTGTTATCAAGGCACAGAGACGGATCGAGAAAGTCCCCTGCCCGGCATATTTTTTTATCGGAGAACATGACGAAATAATTTCCAGCGAGTACGCTGATTCGATAATCGATAACCTGCACATTATTAAAAATGCCGACCATGATCTCGCATCATCAGCCGACAGTGTATCTGCAGTAGGCGAAACAGTCGCCGCAGCCTGTTCTGAGCTTCTCGGTCCACCCTCAAATTGACAAATACGTTTACCGACAGCAAAAACGAGATAGCTCGGTTATATATTTACAGGTAAACACATGTTTACCGACTTAACAAGGCAAAAGGAATGCCTTTATTGTGCGATTAAATACAAGATCTATCGCGGCTCCTGTGGAGGGCATTAGAGACAATGCTGATGAGGTAGAAGACCAAAAAGAAGAGGACGAAGAAAATGTAATCCGTCTACACCCGTCTCTATTTAACTTTCAAGGTGAGCGCGTGATCCTATTCATTCGATTCTGCAATCGGAAAAATCGCCTCACTTATACCGGATTACATATACAGTTGAGGCACTTTTAATGGTTTGGGGCAGCGATACGGTCGCGCTGTTTTCACAATTGCTTCGATTATACCGGAAAATGCATTTTCCCAGTAAATTATAGATCGAAAAGCCCGACACTCCTATTTCCATCATGACATGACCGAGCCCTGCAAGAGTCCCTGTGGAAATGATCCGTGTTGGAGGTGCGCCGTGCCTGCCGGTTTTATACAACCCTTTTTTAGCAGCCTGAATGGAGCCATCAGACCCTCTGCCCCAGTAATCGACTGCCCGTACACTGTAAAATCCCTTTTGTGAGGGGCCTCGATGCATAAATCCACTGCAGATTATATCAGGCTCATTGACCCGCACACCATCGCTCTGAGCGTTCTCAGCATAGAGGACTTCGTAGGTCTTCATCATCTTTGAGGGTGATTCATCCCAGAGCACCAGGTATTCAGGAGTGCCATCAATACCACTATATTCCTTTACCCGTACATTTTTCACTGGTGCAGGAGCCTGGGCCGGCTTCCTGCAGAGGAGCATCAGGCTTACCGAATTCTTTGGAAGATCGATTGTATCGGTATAGGAATTCCCGGCAAAGGTCATAACTTTTGGAATATCGATCCTTTCCAGTTCCTGGTTTTTACGGAGTTCTTCAATATGCTCAACGGAGGGTGTTTGCTCACTATTCCAAAGTCTGTAAGGATTCGAGTGGCTTTTGTCGATACGGTAATGAACAACACACCCTTGAGAAAAAGGAATATCATTAACCATTATCCGGGTGCTGATATCCTGTGTCACAGCCTTGTTTTCATTGAGATCCTCATTGAAAAGCAACACGGCAATTTGAGAATCACAGGCGGTTGCGATTACCCCTGCATTAGTGTATATATCAGGCCCGCCAGCGACTTCACACCGGGTATCACCCATCAACGAGAGCATGGTCCGCACATTGTGGACCGGCTTTTTTATCAAGGCAAAATTGTCCCTGTCGCCGATCAACGTAAACTGGGTCCGCTGCTTCCAATCTCCCACATAGGCGTCATCACAGGCAGCAGAGAGTACTGGAGAGTCGAGGGAATCGACAATTCTGAGCAGATGATGATTAAGAGAGTTGCAGACAAAAGCCGCGTGATTCGGCCCGGCACGCCAGGTTAGATCCTTTGTCCACCCCGGAAGGGGGTCTGCTTCTCCATTCATAAAAGGAATATCACTCAACTGAGGAAAAAGCGTTCGTAAACTGTCGATCAAGGCCACCGATTCTCCTACCATTTCATCGGCGTCGGTCTTGATATGGACGGCGAAATAATCGATTGACGATCCTTGTTCGCCGGTGATTGCATTGGTCCCCGACAGACAATGTTGAAAAAGCTCACGAGGGAATTCACCCTCTGCATTTCCCGGCCCTCCAAATCGAAATGTCGAATCGACATCCTTCACTCCCTGCGATGCCGCATCCCAGTAACTGAAATATTCCAACTTCTCCAGATTACGGCTGACCAGACGCCAGAAGGGGGTGTTTGGTTCGTTCCACGAATCAAAATACCAGCTCCGGACTTCATCGATACCATACCGATCGACACAATGCTGCACGAAAGCCTTTACCATAAGATAATAAGCCCGTATTTCCTGCGGCTGAATAAAGGTGAAAAAAGCCCCCACCGAGTTTGATGAATAGGTCTGCAAACCAATATCATGAATAGTGCCTTCGGTGGGATTACCCATAATGGGCGCTACTATTTTCAGACCGTTTTCGACATGCAAATCGAGCAGTGAATCGATCAATGTCCAGTCGTAAACTGCATTCTCGCCGACAATATCGGTTCCGGCAATGAGGTCAAGAAGCCACATGAACCGCATGTACTTTATTCCATCGTGGGGAACCGTTCCCAGATATTCTACATACTGCTTGTAGATGGTTTCGAGACTGTCACTGAAAAAAGAATTGGCATTCGGCGTGCCGGTCTGGTGATATAAGCGTACAAAAGGGCCTGCAGGCTGTGAACAATCTATCGACATGTCCACAGGACCGGAAAAGACACTGCATGCAAGAAAGAGAACAATTATATGTACTTTTAAAAATTCCATTTTATTCGGAAACCTGATAATCATATAATACTCCTCCCCGGTGTGCTTAGAGCCTATCCTGAAACCTCTTTGTGCCTGATTACAGATAATATAGGCCCTTTGTAATAATACAGTGAGTATAAATGTGTATTAACCTACTTTATTTTTACTTATTTCACTTTTTTTGGAATATTTTATCTATTGCAGTACTGTCCAAAATAAATTGAAATATCGAAAATAACTGACATTGCAGTCAATATAGCCCGATTTTTTTATCGTAATTGAATCGAAGTTTACGTTATACAATTATTTTGATTGTTGAACGCCGATGACGCTAATTTGGCT
>WJLZ01000181.1 GCA_014728215.1 Chitinivibrionales bacterium | reverse complement strand
TTGCGCGAAACCACCTCCCGTATCCACGACAATTTTTACTTCCGTATATGAAATGGTTGAAAGAATAACATTCACCGTATCTTTCAGAGCAGCATTCAACCCATAAGTGGCTTCAACCCGGCTATTACCGCCGAAATCGGAGGCACGGATAAGACGACCTTCACCGACATTGACATTACCGTTTTTCACCTTGATCAGCGTATCTCCGGTCAACGGACTCCGCCACTGAGTGGAGTGTGAATAATCGGCCCAGTTACCGAACTGGTCGCGGAGTATCGCATAGACATTTGCGATAGTATCCGATGTATCGATTACCACTGTGCCGGCGGGATTATCACTGTTGGGACTCAAACTCCTGTCGGGACTGGCTTCCAGCACCAGGTGATGAACCGGTCCGGCCTTGACATATACCTGAACGGTATCAGACCGGTATCTTCCGCCAACATCATAAGTACCGACAAGATAGACGCGGCTGGAAGCATTCTCCGGCCTAAAAACGCTTTTATTGCCGTTACGCGGGAACAGTGCCGAGTGCCTGGTTGTTCCGGATAACTGGACCATGCTCCATTGGACCGGTGAAGAGGCGGTGTTGTACTGTGACAGCCAGCGGTCCTGATGATCGAACATCATGGCCACAAGCTGCAGTGAATCACCGGCGGCAATTGTATCGATAGTTGTCCGCGAGGGATAGGGGACATTATTATTCGTTCCCGGTGCATCTTCTTTGGGATAGAGCACCAGCTTGTCGGGAAGACCGGAAGTAAAGATCGCGGGAAGCTGATCGGTGACCGGATTTCCCGAGGGATCCAGGACGCTGATCGTAATTCTGCCCGTATCAAGATCATCGGGGCCAAATACCCAGTTGTCGTCAAAACCCGGCGCAGCCGGAGAAACAGGGAGGGTCCCTGCATTCCAATTCACCCGGATATTGTCCCACTGACCGTTATCCGAGCGTTGTCCGAGCGCATAGAGCGTGGTATCCTGATCGGTTCGCATAACAAGGGTATCGATCTCCTTTAATCCCTGATGATTAACTACAATCCGCAGCGTTGTATATACAATATCATTCAACACCACATCGATCGTATCCGACAGTGAGGAATCGGCGTTCCATGCAATGACTTCGGTATTGCCTTCATCGGCCCGGCGAATAACAATGCCTTCACCGAAATCAACAATGCCGTCAGCGGCCCAGGCAATCGCGGTATCTTCAGCACTCCAGTCGGTTTCCGAAGAGGGCGCCACATAGTTGCCCAGGGAGTCGCGCATGATCGCATAGACCGTGGAAATAGTGTCCCAGCTTGTCAGTGTTACACTGTAAATGGGATTGTCCTGATTCGGACTCACATTGGGATCGGGCGTCGGTTCGATAACCAGATGATGCGCTTCACCGGCCCTGATTCCCAGACGGATCGAGTCTCTCAGAGTTATACCGAGATCATTGAATTCTGCAACGATATCCACCGAATTCCTTGCCCGGAGCGGCATGAACGTGCTCATATATCCCGATAAAGGCGTCACTGTACCGGTTGGAGGATTACCGCTTACCTCGAGGGTATCCCAGGAGATCGGAGCCGTACCGATTTCATATTCACGCAGCCATACATCACGGTGGTCGAAGATCTTGGCTATCAGGGGAAGGGATTCTCCTGCAGTCATTGAATCCGATGACGGATAGGGAACATTCCGATCCATATAGGGCTCGCCCGTGGAGGGGAACAGAACAAGTTTACTCGGTAGTCCATGAGCAAAAACAACCCAGACCGTATCATACACTGTTCCTGTCTGCCCCGTATTGCTGATAATGATTCTTCCCAAACCGGTGTCCGCGGGCTGG
Source organism: Chitinivibrionales bacterium (assembly GCA_014728215.1). Lineage (NCBI taxonomy): Bacteria > Pseudomonadati > Fibrobacterota > Chitinivibrionia > Chitinivibrionales > Chitinivibrionales bacterium. The sequence goes on along the minus strand of WJLZ01000181.1, from coordinate 16,597 downwards.
AATGTCCACTGGTCGGATGAGGTGGGCGCTGATGGATTTGCGCTTATCCCCGAACTCGACCATCGAACCCGCACATTGTCCCATTCACCGTTATCAGAACGTAACCCGATGGCATACAGTATTGTATCCTGGTCGGTCCGCAGACGCAGTGTATCGTCCTGGAGCTGTTTCAATCCGTTATCGTTAACCACAATTCTTATTTCATTGTAATTGATGTTGCTGAGATCAACGGTAATCGTATCCCTGAGAGAGACATTGTTTCTGTTATAGGCGACAACCTGAGCCGAACCGCTGTCGGCGATACGGCTGATACGACCTTCGCCATTTGAAGCAATACCCTCGGTTGCGTTCACAATCGAGGTTTGAAGACTTGTCCAATCGGTTGAGGGCGAAGCCTCTACATAGTTACCGAACTGATCCCGAAGAATCGCATAGGCATAGGCGATGGTGTCACCGCTGCCGATAGTAAGGTTGTTGAGCGGGTTGTCGGCCCGCGGGGAGACAGCAGGATCGGGGCTGGCTTCAATTACAAGGTGCGTAACAGTCCCGGGCTTGATATAAAATCGTGCTGCATCGGAAATCTGAAGCCCCGCCGAATCGTAAGTTGCGGAGATTTCAACAATGGTATAAGCATCGTTCGGCGTAAAGGAAGTCATATGTCCGGTCAGCGAAGTCAGCGTATCATCGAGCGGATTCCCGGTGAGTTCCCTGATACTCCAGTTGATCGGTGCACTGCCGCGCTCGAAACTTCCCAGCCATACCCCTTCGCCGTCAAACATTTTTGCCACAAGATTAACGGTCACGCCTGCGGTTAGCGTATCAATGACGGTTACCGGCTCGTATGCTTCGGCGCCCGGAGCATCGGGCCGCCCCTCGTTATTGTAAAGAGCCATCGTTGCCGGACCGCCGGCGGTAAAGATAAGAAAGGCAATATCACTCGATCCTGATTTTTGAATAGTTACGGTTCCCCGTCCCGTATCGGCAGGCTCGAAAGACCACCGGTCCTCAAGTTCACCGGGCGGATCAGGGGTGGTAGACAGAGTTGCCGACTTACTCCAGGTAAGATCTACGTATTCCCATGCTCCATTGTCCGAGCGTCGGCCGAGGGCAAGAAGCGTAGTGTCTTCGTCACCACCCATGATAAGAGTATCGATGTCTCTGAGCCCGTTATTATTAACAACAAGCCGCAGCGCGGTATAGGTGATGCTCTCCACATTGACCTGGACAGAATCGATGTAGGCCCCTTTCCGGGCCACGACCCAGGTGGTTTTTGTGGTATCGGCCTGACGGGTAATCGTGCCTTCACCGAGCGAATCCCGTGTTCCCATTGCCGCGGTGACCACCAGTGGGTCTCTGCTTGTCCATTCGGAAGAATCGGCATAGCCGACAAAATTACCGAGTGAATCCCGGAGTATTGCATAGAGATTCCGGTCGGTTTCATCCGCAAGAAGTGTCAAGACCCCGACGGGATTATCGGCATTGGGGCTGACCGTACTGTCGGGACTCGTTTCAATGACCATGTGGTCGGCGGAACCGTGGTCGATGTATACCCGGACCGTATCTCTGAAAATAGTCAGGTCTTTTGTATAGGTAGCGATAAGATCGATTGTTACAAATGCGCGTCGGGGATTGAATGTTGTGATATGCCCGGTCTGAGTGGTAAACGTTCCCACCGATTGAGCGATCGGTGCGCCGGAGGAGGTATACACGGCGGTCCAGGTAATCCGCCGGCTGAGTTCCGGGGTGGATTCATAGGCTGCAAGCCAGGTATTGAATTGGTCGAAAACTTTTCCCACCAGGGGCATAGGTCGCCCGGCAGGCCAGTAATAGGTGTAGGCCACCGGTCCGAAATAGGGATCGTTCCCAAGCGTATCGGGGACCCCTTCCTGGGCGTAAAGAGAAATCTTCGCAGGCGCCCCCGGAAGAACTACTATGGGAAGGTCCTGTGAAAAGGACCGGTATGAAATGGTAACGGTTCCATGACCGGTGTCGGTTGGTGCAAAATCCCACTGATTTGCCGAACTGGGCGCCGTATTTGACGTATCAATATTCGAAGTAACACTCCAGTCAACATTGAGCGCTACCCATCCGTCATTGCCGTCACCCCCGACCCGGTCGGTGCGGCGTCCTTCTGCCCGGACCAGGGTATCCAGGCCGAGATTAATGACAACCGAATCGAAATCGCTCCCCTGTATTTTTTTCTGTCCGCCGGTACCGAATACAAAACGCAGCGAATCGTAGGCCGCCGGATCAACCACCACGGCCATGGTGTCCCTGAAATCAACATCTGCCTGATTGTCCATGTCAATACCCCAGACCAGCGCGGTCCCGGGAGGACCGACCTTGGTAATTATGCCCTCTCCGAGGTTTGTTCTCCCCCCATCGGCCGCGGTAACGAAGGATTCTCCGGGGGAAATTATTCGCCAGTCGGCGGCGGTACAATTGCCGGTATAGTTGCCGAATTCATCCCGCAAAATACCGTAGATCGTGTCCAATGACGACGCGCTGTCCAGACGGAGTGTATCGATCGGTTTGGGAAGAATCAGGCTCATGCCCCCCACAACATCCGGCGCTCCCTCGAGGACAAGCTGATAGGCAACATTCGGCTCCACATTGACAACCACCTCGGTGGTCACAATGTCCGCTCCATCAACAATCGTCGCCCTGATCGTGTAACTCCGGTAAGCCTGCGTTGCCGTAAAGGTATTGGACCTGTCGGGCCCCTCCCCGTTTACGAGTTCTCCCCCCGTAGGATCACCCAGAATCTCCCAGGTTACCTGTTGTGCTCGGACCGTATCCTCCACCGTATGGTGAACGCCGAATGAGTCGACCGAATCGACAATAACGGTCGCCGTATAGGTAATACTGTCACCCGCCAGTATCGTGCCCGTATCCGGCTCGGCGTCAATCCGGATGTCGGTTATCACCGCGGGTTTGATAAGAAAAACTCCGGTAACATGGAATACAATATCGTCAAAATCAGCGTCTCCGGGCGTGAGATCTTCAAACCCGAACTCGACCGTATCGGTCCGTTCATTGTTCACATGGTCGCGTATCCACCCGGCGACACACCACCTGCGGCCGATGGGATACTCCCTGCCGTCAGGCGCAGAAACCAGATCATCAGAATAATCTTCACTCCAGAAACGGTCTACCCCCCCGCAATCACCCATCGAATCTGCCTGAGTACAACTGTCGTCGGGCGCCCGGTTTGGCCCGGTATAGCGAAAATTTCTGGAGCAACTTGCCTGACCGGCCACAACCCGGTACATGAAATAGAGTGTGTCAAGATGCTCGATATGCCCTGCAACACGAGGATTATCGGTGAGGTTTACCCGAGTGCCCGCCGGGGCGTGGTTCTGAAAAAGATAAAGCGTATCCCATCCGTCAAAAGGACCGCCACCGGGAACCATGAGATACAGATTACCCGTACATCCGGCTTCGTTCCGGTGAAGCCAGATAACAAAGGAGTCCAGCGTGGTATCGCGCAAAAAAGTTGCCCCCATGAAAAGAGAATCCGCAATCCAACCGGTTTTGGGAGGATCGAAAGGATCGGTGTTTTCACCCCATTCGGTGATTCCCTGCGCCTGGAGAGAAATAAACGAACTGAATAGGAAAAGGAAAATAGCACCGTATTCCTGCTTACGATTGTGTTTCATATTACCGATCCTGTGTTTGTATGTCAGGGTATGGAGACCATAACTCTATTATTTATAACGACTGTATCTATTCCATCTATCACTGCAGTCTACATTATATAATATTGTTTATTAGTGTGCAAAAAACGGAAACTAAATTTCCCAAATACGATTTTTTATGTTGAATAATCAGGAAAAGTGTGATATGACCCCGTTTTCGGCCCACCTCAAGCCGGTAAAGAGGGTTATCGCCCTACGCCCAGAGAACTCGTATAGGTCTTTTTTCGCGTCTCACTGGTCCGGTGCTCTTCAAGATACAAAAGAGCCCGGTATACCCCCGGCGAAACTTTCATGCCCCGGTCATTAAGGCCGTTCCAGTAGAAATTGAACTGCCTGATCGCCCCGTCCGTATTCACCATCCAATCCGTCGGCAATAAATTATCGTGACTGTCCCGGTGATAGACCAGATTCCCGGCAATATCATAAATTTTAAGTGAGCCGACAACTTTTTCTGTTTCCGATGAAATTATCATTTTTGCCGTAAGAACTGTCCCACCTTCCTCCAGCGCCCATTTCATCGCTTGTTCCGGAAGACGATGAGTAAGTTCTTCTTCTTTATGCTTTGCCGATGGCGGAAAGGGATTGGGACCAACAACGATTTTATTGGGAAGCGCACCCTTTACGCTGACCTGGACCGGAACATTTTCCGGCAGGGGCATATTATTATTTCTGTCGATAAGTTCGCTCGCAAATACCCTATCACCTGTTGAGGTATCCACAATCTGTTCAACATTGAAACTCAGTTTATGATGGGACGTCAGAATTGAGTCGTTGGTCATGTAAAATTCGACCCATTTCCCCTGTTTATCGACATCGTGGAATCGTTGGATACCGTCAAATAACCCAGGAACAAGCACCTCTCCACCCCCGCCGGCCCGCGGTGCCCAGACATCAAAAAGCGACGACGGCGTTGCCGAGGTAATCGAAAAGGAACCGGTACTGCTGTCGAGAATACTTTCACTGAAGATCACTTTTACCAGATCGCTTGTGCGGTCATCCACATTCTCGACCATTTTTGTCACTTCCCATACCACCGGCCCGGCACCATCGGCAGCTTTTACCGTATCCGCGGCCCGGATACCCGTAGCCCCGGCATCATTATTGTCAACATATACCACCGGTGTCCAGTTGGTCTGCGGCCCCTCCGAGCGAGCAGTGTCTTCATGAAGTACCAGCACAAACACCGTACTGTCGGTCGAATCGGGCTGCATAATACCGGCAACCGGTAATGTGTCGGTGTAATCCCCATAGCTCCGTACCACCGAAAAGAACTCGGCAAAAGCGGTATCGGTCAAATCAACCGGCAAATCAAAATTGAGTGTAATCCTGTCTAAAAAGCCGTTGCCGTTGGTATCCGCGGTAACCGCAGTCATCCCGGCCAGGCGAAGTATTTCAACAAAAACCGAATCGGTGATAAGCGTATCTTCCGGTGAACGGGAAACAATATACCCCGATTCATTGTGGGTGACATTACTCGCACTGTACAGTACCCGTGAGGAAGGCATCTGTCCGGTGATATCATGAAGATTGCCTGTTGCATCCCAGTTAGTGGGGATTTCGCCGATTAAATTGCCGAATTGATCATATCCCATGGAGGTTATAATCACGGTTTCATCGTGGGAATAGTCGAGCACCACAGAATCCCGGGTTCCCCGGCTCGGTACCAGGTCGAGTGAATCCAACCGGGCAGGAAGCAGGGTAAAGGGTTCTGTAATCCCTTCAAGGTTTCCCAGTTGCACGAACATCTGATGAGTGCTGTCCTTATCCCATGGCGCATAGTAGAGCACAAAACGGACAGTATCCACGCCGCCCGAAAAACATTGGGTCCCGTTGATATCCGCATTGGGGCGCTGGTTAAGCGGATAGGTGCTGTCGCCGATAATGACCACCGGCAAACTATCCCGTCCGCCGTCACCGAGCGTGTCCTGATATACCGTGGCATAACAGATCGAATCTCCCGGCACCCGGCCATCCTCGTTGCGGATCGTTACCACCGCGGTAATCTCCTGTCCGGCAATCAACTTGTCTTCCGGTGTAATAATCCTGACCCCGATGCTCGTCGGCGGCCCCGGCGTGAATACCACATTGAGCGAATCCGGATTTGCTCCCGGATAGGTCACCGTAATAACGCCGGTCCCGGTATCGGCAGGGGAAAAAGTCCAGGATTCCGCACTGGCCGGCGGAGAAGGGTCCACATCAAGGCTGGGAGCACTCCAGGTTGCAGAAACATCTTCCCAGATCGGTGCATCCGAACGAAGACCTTCGACAACCAGAACAGCATCCTCATTGGTATTGATCGATAACGTATTGGTTATCGAATCAAAAGCCGAAGAAGGAGAGACAACCCGGATACGAAGATCGGTATAGAAGTATTTCAATAACTTGACATAAGCGGTATCGGCCAATCCCGTGGTATCATCAATCGCGTAGATCCTGGTGAGACTGTCCGTTGCTGCCGTATCCTTCACGACAATGCCCTGGCCGACTGATGCGTTCCCCGTGGAGACATCGACGATATCGGGGAGCAGTTCTTCCCAGGTCGTGGCCTTTGAATAATCGACAAAATTGCCGTAATCGTCGCGCAAAACAGCATAGGCTTCCCCGCTGAAACTTACATTGGTAATTTTTACCGTATCGACTCCCTCGGCCTGGTTGAGGGCGGGGCGGTCGTCCGGCTCAAGCACCAGTTGCGACGCCGTGCCGGGCACAATACTCAGAGCAACAGTATCCTTCAGGTCATTCCACTTTGCAGTAACATATACAGTCCGATACGCCATAGTGGGAGTATAGGTAGCCTTGGCAGGCAGCACGGTTGAAGGCTGCAGTGTTCCGGAGAGGCTGTCGGTATGTCCCTGGGAATCAACGGCAAGCCACTCTATTGATAATTGCGGATCGCTTTCATAGCTGTCGAGCCAGATATCATTGAAAAAGAGTTTCCCGACCAGCGGGAAAGGATTTCCCGCCGTAACGGTCTCGCCGGCATCATAGGGATTATTCCCATTTACATTCGGTTCTCCTTCGGCGGGATAGAGGACCAGGCGATTGGGCGCCCCCGGACTGACGGTTACGGAGAGAGTGTCGGGCACCGCCGTCCCTCTGGAGACCGTTATCGTTCCCGTCCCCGGATCAGGGGTTGTAAAAGTAAAATTGTCGCCGTAATCGTTTACCGGATCGAGCGTGGATGAGGTAAAGGACCAGTTTGCCTCGATTACCACCCAGGAAGTATCAAATCGCCGCAGTCCCTGCACATAGAGCGTGGTATCCTTTCCGGCGACGATTGCCAGGCTATCCAACCGCACCATCCCCTCCGGGGTCGCGACGATCCGCAATGAATCATAGACGGCATTCGAAAGAATTACCCTCACGGTGTCATACATGCTCATATCCGACGGACTGTCCGCATTCCATGCAACGACCTGAGTGGTGTCGCCGGTGGTGCCTTCCCGATCGATACGCCCCTCTCCGTCCTGAGGAATACGACCGTCCTGTGCGGTCACGACCGTTTCATCGAGGGAGCGCCATTCGGCATTGCCGCAATTTTCCACATAGTTGCCGAACCGGTCTCTGAGAATCGCATAGGGATAGATAACACCGGTGCCCTCATCGAAAATAACCGGATCATAGGGTTGATTACCATTATTCGGCGCAATACGGAGTCGCTCGATGACAATATGATCGGCGGTATCCGGGGTAACGGTTACCGCGATCGAATCCACCAAACGGATGCCGCCTTTTTCAAAAACCGCGACTATTGTATATGATGTCCATGCGGAGACTGGTGTAAACGAGGTCACATGCCCGTTGAGTGTTGAGAGCGTCTCAGCCGGCGCTGTACCATCAACCTGCCGAATCCCCCATGAGATGATGCTTCTGGAGCTGTCGATATTTTCGTATTGGCTGAACCATTCGCTTCCGTAGAACACCTTTGCATACAGATCCTGCCTGTTTCCGGCGGTAATTGTCAGGTTTCCAATCGCTGTTACCCCTGAAGGATCCCCCGCCCTGTCATATATGTCAATTCGATTGGGATCACTCGGTAAAAACGTCACCGGAATCGAGTCGGGCACCGAGCCCGAGCGGGTTATTTTAATCCAGCCGGTGCCGACCCCTGCGGCGCCGACATTCCACTGGTTACTCCAGTTTGGCGGATTACCAACTGTACCAAGGCCGGCACTTTTGTTCCAGGTAACCGGGATCTGCTCCCATCCCCGTACAGGATGTTTGCCGTAGCCAAAAAGCGTGCGGCTTTCGCCGGTACGCAGCGACAGGGAATCGATCGGCTGGTAGCCGTTGTTGAATGCGTAGACCCTGAGGGAATCGTAGGTAATATATGTCAAGTGGATGTTCATTGAATCCCTCAGCCATTCTGAGGTTTCGGTGCTGAAATATTCAGCAACGACAAAAACAAAGGATTCATCATCGGTAACCCTCCGGACTATTCCTTCACCATAAGCCGTATTTGCTCCCCGTTCCGCTGTTACAATGAGTGTTTCTCTGCTTGCCCAGGAAGTATTGAATGCAAACCCGGCAAAATTCATCAGTGAATCCCTGAGAATTGTATAGAAGGTTACAACCGTATCATTCTGAGAAAAATCAAGTTTGGCGGGTACCCTGCTCAGGCCTGTTGTATCATAAACTATTTCAAGAAATGCCGGAGCACCCGGGAATACGGTAACGATAAGCGTATCTGCGATAGTGGTATTTGCTACTCTTGCGATAACTGTGTCAACGAGACCGGCGGTTCGGGGATAATACCTGTTTGAATGCCCCCTCAAGCCGTTTAAAAGAATACCGGCATCGAGTTGTGCTTCAGGCCATTCAATCTGATTGCCGAGGGTTGTATTGATTTCATAGTCCCGCAGCCAGTTGTTGCGGCTGTCGTACAGCTTGGCAGTCATAAAAACCGCAGTGCCTGCTCGCGCATTTGTAAATTTAGGGAGGGGATCGTTTCCGTTGATATCAGGAGTTCCGATCGTATCGTATAATACCAGCCGTGCCGGCGCGCCGGGTCCCACAGTTACAGTTACTGAAGCAGAGAGTGTCTGGCGCGTAACCATGATTGTGGCGGTTCCGGTGTCCTGCGCAGAGAAATTCCACGAAGGCCCTGATGACGGCGGGATACGGGGGCTTAGTGTTGGATTCATGGACCAGGCGCCGCTCACCGAAACCCAATCTCCATTATCAACACGACGGCCTTCAACGAACAGGAGCGTGCTGTCATCAATTGTCGTTGTAAAGCTGCTTAACGGGCTTCCGTTAACATCAACAATGCGGAGCAAATCATAGGCAGTCGGATCGATTCTCACCAGAATTGTATCTCTAAAAAGTGGATTATTCTGGTACGCAGAAATCCGGCACCAGGCATACACCCGTGTGCTTCCGCTGTCCTGGGCGAAGGTCTTGGTAATCCTGCCCTGTCCCTGTGAAGAATTGGTTCCATTTGTTGCCGAAACAATAAGCTGCGGCCCCGCAAGTGTGTCCCAGGTCGTTTGTGATGACGGGTCAACATAGTTGCCGTATACATCCCTCAAAATTGCATACACATTTTCGGTGCTAACCTCGGTAGAGCTCAGGGTAAGACGACTATTGCCGCCAATTGGAGCGTCATTATTTGGACTGTTGGCGCCGCCGTTGCTGTCTTCAATGACCAGATGATGGGGCAGGCCATGATCGATCCATATCCTCAATGATGCCGTAAGCTCGGTTCCGAAATTCGGATCTATGAATGTAGCGATAACTCTGGCCTCCCGATAGGCGAATGTTCCCGTAAACTTTGTTGCACTGCCGGAATCATTGGAAAGCGTATCGCCGGGCCTGTGAAGAGATCCATCAAGTGACCATCTGACAAGCTCCGAATATGTCGGATCTACTTGTCCCGAGGCGCTTATGACCTCTGCGATTATTTCTAATGAATCGCCTGCGGATATCGTATCATTACCGTTTATTCTGAGCCTGACTTCCTGAGCAGGGCGCAACGTATGGGCAAGGGAAGCGTACATGATTGCATCGTAGACGACCTGTTCGGAAGCAGTCGTGTTTTGGAGGAATTGCGGCTGGTACGACAGAGCGACACCTCTGCGGACCACCTGCTGGGTTCCCGAAAGGATCGAATCCTGTAAGGCGACAACGACGCCCCATTGTGTTGGTGCACCAACATACCCAGCTGTTGTATAATCATCAGTTTCAAATGTAGAATTGTAGCCACGTTGATATCCAAGAAAAGTCAGTTTATCTTCAAATCCAGGCTCAATTGTATATGCATCAGCATCTGCCTGGCAACGACCATCAGGTCCACCATCAACAACCGGCTTGAAGTAGATCGTAGAATCTCCATTCATTACACTATCAACAGCGTTGTTAATTATCCCGTTTAAGTATGGATAAGGGCGGGTAATTAAAAGAGTATCATTTGATGGATGCATCTGTATAAACAAAGAATCATTTAGCTGATCAAGCCACATTCCGTCTTCTAAAGGGGCGGGGGTATTATCCACTTTGTTAAAACCGAAAATTTCAGTTGCAAGATCTGCGGCATCATCGCCAATTGACACGATTCCAATATAGTTTGAAGCTGCCCAGTTTAGAATTTCGGTAGGTACTCTGGCCCCACCTTCTCCCCATCCGGCATTGATGTGAACAATAACATGTGGTAATCGTCCCGGCCACAAGCTTTGCATTCCTGATATGTCAATAGTGCCAAACGTAAATAGCCTGACATTCGGGACTCGTGAGGTATCGAGTGCGTGAATGACGGAATCTCTGGTTTGAATTCCCACCGCAGGAAGAGCCCCACATTTTCCACTTGGTGTATTGTAAACGATAACTATCCGGACAGAATCTTCATATGCCGCATCGACCCTATACGGCGCCTGCGCATTGACCATTCCGAATAATAAAAAGACAAATAGAAAACTGAACACACTACTCTTTTTCGGCATTAAACTGTGAACACCCACCACAGTAATTCCTTTCCCCGTTTTGCTGAACGGAAATAAATGAAAATGCAAGTTTTTTGCACATAATAAATATATCCGTAAAATACATCGGGAATACTCGCTGAAAAACTCTAACGATCTATTACCCCTCTGCTCTATTTGCCCTGAATACCCCAAACCCACTATAATGTAATATTTCTATAATTATCTATACTCATTATAGCATTCATATTCTGGGATTACAATACTATAATTTTTCTTTTTGCAAAGGAGACATCGATTATTCTTGACCTGATTATTTGTCGGTAATTACAGGATGAACGTGGAGCCTGGAAGGTGGGCGATCCGACTGTGTTTGGGGACAAGCCGGATCGCTTTAGTATATATCAATTTGTAGCTACCATCCGAGCCCTTCCGGCACCGGTCCGCGTTGGACGCCCAAAGCTTTGCCTTCAACGAGCCTTCCGGTTTTTTCTTCACCAAAGGCATCGATATAATTAATTGTAAGATACAGAATGGCGTTATATACTCCTGTAGCGACTTTCATTTTTTTATCATTATATTAATAAGAAATGCTTTGTCAACATAAGGAAAAGCTCATATACTGAACAATATGGCTCCCATTTTTCTCCGAATCCCCCGACCATCGATATTGTAGCCCCCCGGTGCCCTCTATACAAATTATAGTGTATTTTCAACCATGAATGCAACAAAATTCGATTATCTTTTTGCAAACTTTTTTTCCAAAGCAGTCCCGGCCCGAAAGACGGATAGCAGGGTGGTTGCCGGTCTCCACCCTGAGTATGGGCAGAAAGGAAAAAGAGACGTGATTATTCCGCAAAGTTACTGGGAGTTCCTCTTCCCACACCAAGAGCGATCTGTTTCACTACCTGCTCGACCTTTTCTTCATCATAGGCATCGATATAGGTAATGAATATTTTAACGATCGCGTTGTAGGCACCCGGTGCGACTTTCATGTTACGATCGTTGATACCTCCCCAGTAAAATCCTATTCTCTGAGCAGTGCCCAGCAGGTTCACCAGTTTTGTTTCCCACTCGTCGGGAACAAGATTTTCATCGCTCTTTCGGGAATATACCAGATTCCCGGCAATATCATACACCGCCAGATTGCCGGTAACCTCCATTTCGGTGGCATTGCGAAGGTTTGAAGGAAGCTGCAGCTCGAGCACGATTGCAGTCCCGCCGTTATCATAGGCACGTTTCACCGCATCCTGGGATAGGTAGGATTTCAATGTTTCACTCTGAAGCTCGGGATTTGCATTGGGGGGAAAGGGATTCGGTCCCGCGGTTATGTTAATAGGAACACCCTCAATCTCAACGCGAACCCGCCGGTTGCCGGGATTACTCTGGGCATTATTATGCTCATCTACAGCATAGTTTTTCGAATCCCCCACCTGGAAACTGAATAGATGGTTGGTGGTGAGGTTCATTTCGTTGGTCATTACAAAAACAGCCTGATCATCGCTCTTTGATACCTTGAAAAAATCGATACCTTTGATCATGGTATCCGCGGCAATGGTATCACCATCCACGATATGCCAGACATGAAACACCAGATCCGGCTCATCATTGTTTGAAGTGCCCAGCGCCCGGTCGAGATTTTCGCTGAATGTCACGGTAACTTCGTCTTTTGTACGATCATCGATATCCTCGACATTTTTTACCACTTTCCAGATAACCGGCGCGGCGCCGTCGGTGGTTTCATACGTAGTATCCTTGATCTCCTCGGCATTGGTGATTTTCAGCTCCGGTTCCCATCCGGTCTGGGGAATTGTTTCGAAATTTTCCTTTAATTCGAAATAAAACACCGAGTCGGTGCTGTCACCGCTTGCCGACACGATGTCGGTAACCTCCCATTCGCCCCAACGACTGTAGCTGATAATGGCGTCGTTATTGTTATAATTGTCCGGGAATCCGACTTTCCGGTTAAAGCGGACTTCGATCCGGTCTAAAAGGCCGTCGGCGTCGGTATCGCGGGTATAGGCCACACTCACCGTCGCGGCCTGCGGCTTGATCTGAAGGCATACCGAATCCTTTACACTGGAGTTCAGGACCGAGGTAGCGATAATACATCCGTTTTCGATCGACAAAACATTCTCTGTTGTATAGTAGAGGCTCGGGTTCGGACCGGGGTTGACCGGATGGATAGTTCCCGACTCGTCCCAGTTGCCCGATACCTCACCGATACGGTTACCGTATTGGTCGTACCCGATCAGCACCATGTACAGGTTGTCGTCCGGCGCGTTGAGGACCGTGTCGGAGGGAACAATTTCACCGCCGGCAAACTCGAGGACCACGCTGTCGACGGCGCCGGGAAGGAGGGTAAATTTCTCGGTATGTGCCTCCAGCCACCCCGATTCACCGTTGAGCCGCGTCCACAGTTGGTGCTGCTCTCCCGTATTCGGGGCATAGTACAGGACAAACTCCACGGTGTCAATGCCGTTGTTGAAACATTCATCAACCCGGTCACCGGTGTTTGGACGTTCGTTTACGGTTCCGGCGTCCTCGCCGGTGGAAACAGTCGGGTCGGACTGTCCTGATCCAACGAGTATGTCCTGGTACACCGCCTGGCTGTCACCATCGGCAGGATAGCACCAGATTCCCGGCACTTCGCCGTCATCATTCCGGATTGTCACCCGCGCCCGGATCGTCTCACCGGCAATCAGGCTGTCCGCCGGAGTGAGCAGCGAAATCTCGATACTGGTGGGAGCCCCCACCGTAAAGGTCGCCCATATCGTATCGGGCATGGTCTGATTGTCATTGCCCAGAGTCACACGGATCCAGCCGGAACCCGGAGCGGAAGGTGAAAAATCTCTCCAGCGTGAAGAGTTATTCGGCGGCGAAGGATCGGTAGAGAGCGACAGCGTATCCATCTCCCAGTTGGCAGGAACCTCTTCCCAGGTACTGTCATCGGAGCGTTGCCCTTTGACAATTAAACTTGCATAATCGTTAGTTGACATACTAAGAGAATCTATCTCCTGGCCATTGTTGTCGTAAATCTGCAGCGCAAGGTAATAATAGGCGGCGAGGTTTACTGTGAGCGAATCAATGAACCGATCGGCCCCGATATCTTCATAAGCCCATACTTGAAATGAACCGGTAATATCCGACTCCCGGACAACAATTCCGGTCTCAGTAATGCTGCCGGGGACCGAAACAACTGAAGAATTCTCAGATTCCCAGTTTGCACGCTCGGCATTTCTCACCTTATTGCCCCATTGATCGCGTATCACCGCATAGCCGGTTCGTGTGGCGCCGACAGCATCGATTGAGGTAAACTGTACCGATGCAAGCTCATCACGGTTTTCATCCAGCGAACCCTCGATAACAAGCTCTGCTGCATCGCCGGGCACGATCCTGATACTGATCGTATCCGATATTTTGCCTTCATAGGTAGCGATAATTTGTATGGTATCACCGGCAATCCGGCGGAAATATTTGCTGATTGCGCCGGAATTCGATGTCAGTGTTCCTAATGTATCCTGACCTCCGCGGTACTGAATAACATCCCAATCGATATCTGCCGATGAACTCTCATATTGCGGAAGGTAATAATCTTTTGTTACGCATGCCTGGCAATTATAAAACAGCTTGGCAACCAGATCAAGCGTATCATCAGCACTGAGTCTGATAAATTCATTGCTTGGCGGATACGGTGTCTTTCCAACCGGCGAGCCGGTTTCGGAATAGATATCGATTTTATTCGGCGGGCCGGGTATAACCCTGACCCATAATGAATCCGACAGCGGGGTGAAAGAAATATCCGTGCTTGCATAAATATAGCCGGTTCCGGTATCGCTTGGAACGAATACCCACGATTCCGACGATGGCGGCGCGGGGGTGCTTGAGCTGATTCCACTTGTCTTCCCCCACTCGCCCGGAATATCGACCCATTGGTTATTATCGGAGCGTTGTGCCTGAACATACAGGGTTGTGCTGTCCTGAAGGATTGCATTCAATGTATCGATCTGTTGACGGGATTCGTTGACTATTCTCAACGCTTTATATTCTGCCGGTGATACGGTTACCCGCACGCTATCCCTGAATTTCGACTCCGAATGCCCTGGAGCCAGACTTTGGGCTGTTGCATAGGTACGGCCGTCATCGCCGGCCTTTGTGATCAATCCCTGTCCCTGTGACGGATTCGCACCCTCCGCGGCAGTGACAACCAGATCAGGCCCTGCAACAGTATCCCAGAGCGTCGACTGCGACTGCCCTACATAATTGCCGTACTGATCGCGCAGTGTTGCATACACCCTGTCATATTGCGTATCGGACGCCCCGATTGTGACATTGCCAACCGGATTATCCGCATTCGGACTCTCGGTCAAACCATCAGGGCTGCCTTCAATCACAAGATGGTCTGCCGGTCCCGGCTTTACCCAGACCGTATCGGTATCGGATAACGCCTCATAGGATCCTATTATGTAAATATTTCTATGGGCCTTTGTTGCAGTAAAATTTGTTGTATCATCTTGCGGAATAAGAATGGTGTCTCCGGGAAGTTTGGTTCCCTGAACGAATTTCCAGGTAATCTGATTGCTTTCATCCTGCAAATACGAAGTATCCTGGTCATAAATACGCCCGGTGGCTTGCCCGAGTTGCCCGGCGGTAATCGTATCGGCATTTACTTCTATCTCAATCTGACTTGGGACCCGGGCAATGATATTGGTCATGATCATGACATCGGAGCCGCATGTTTTTCGCTCGGCATGAAAAAAGCTGAACCGGTATGATTCTCCTTCTACAAGACCGGGGATATCATCGACATTGAAACTTCCGGACGCACCTCCCTTTATACCGCCCAGATCCAGAACCAGCGAATCGTTGACAAACACCCACACATCATCATCACCGAAAAAATCAAATGTCAAACCGGCTCGATATTCAAAATCCC
Source organism: Chitinivibrionales bacterium (assembly GCA_014728215.1). Taxonomy (NCBI): domain Bacteria; kingdom Pseudomonadati; phylum Fibrobacterota; class Chitinivibrionia; order Chitinivibrionales; species Chitinivibrionales bacterium. Next base: position 1,046 of record WJLZ01000181.1, on the reverse strand, counting down.
ATTGTATCTCGGTCACAAACCCGAAATTGGAATTGTTCAAGATATCGCCACACCTTGTCACTTCCGCACCATAACCCCGCCCATCTATCGGGAAATACTGCTGATCGTTAAAATCTTCAGCTTTTACGTACTCATATAATCCATTGCCGAGATGAATAAACGGAAGCGAATCATATATAATGACTGTTGACATATCATACGATGCATTATAATCGACACTCACATATTCGCCGGTTCTTCCCTGATACGGCTCCAGATTTGTCCATCGCCATTGCCCAATAGTACTATCGAAATAAAATTCGGCATCAGTATCTACTCCCGATGCACCGCTTGGACGGTACCATTCGTTAAGCCTGTCGTTGCAGCCTGTCGTGTTGGCTCTATATACCGGCTTATGAATGCTGTCCAGAAACGTTTCGACTTCACCGGTTACGACCCCACCGTTATTACAAGCCTCGAAATTCGGATTGCTGCCGTCAGCCTGATAATCATAGAAGATAGCAGGAATCCACAAAGTATCCGGATAATAATACTGTGCAACCAAAGGAAAAACCATCACCAGTGTAAACAGCATACCGGTATGTTTTAAAGTGCTGATTCGAGTCATGCATCGCTCCTTGAATGTGAATTGCGGGAATCAAAAATACGAGCAGAGATGCTTCCCCCTCGCTTGAATCTCTGCTTTGGCATCTTACAATAATATATAATAAAAAACATGTACGACAAAACAGTTTTCTTTAAACAAATTTCATAAATAGTCGCTAATATGGCATGAATTGTTCAAAAAAATGTAAAATCGTGAGCCTGGAGGGGCCCAATGATGAAGGTTTAAAGGGAACGGGGGAGAAATTCTATTTCTGAGAGCCTTGGAAACCGTCTCTATCAGCATATCATTCAGCGCATCACTTTCAACGTTTAACCGTCAGCTCACCTCTTTTGGTCCAGCCCCCGTCCAACACCAAGTGACTTGGAATCGATCAGCTCCTCGACTTTTTCATCCCCATAGGCGTCGATATATTCTATTTTCAGATATATCATTGCATTAT
>WJLZ01000180.1 GCA_014728215.1 Chitinivibrionales bacterium | reverse complement strand
GTGGGAACGACCAGAAGGGTCATTACCGTAGCAAACGTCAACCCGAAAATCATGGTCCAGGCAAAGGGGCGCCAAAACTCGGAGGATTCGGACCCTAATTGTATCCCGAATGAACCGGGGTGCAAGTCGAGGCTCGCGCCCAATGCCATGGGAAGGAGTCCCAGGACTGTTGTAATGGCGGTGAGCAGCACCGGCCGCAAGCGGGTTTTTCCGGCTTCGATTATGGCCTCGAACCAGTCCATGCCGTTGTCGACGAGAAGATTTGTGTAGTCGATAAGAACAATGCAATTATTAACCGCCACCCCGGCAAGGGCAACACAACCGATACCCGACATGATCATGACAAATTCCATACCGGTAAAGGTGAACCCCCAGAACACTCCCCCCAGGGAGAGGAATACCGAGGTCATAATGATAATCGGTTGAAAGATTGAATTGAACTGGGCGACAAGGACGATTGTTATCAGAAAGAGTGCAATGGCAAAGGCTTTGATAATATAATCGTTGGCCTCATCCCGCATCTCCTGCCCGGCGCCTGCTCTGGTCGAGTAGTTTGCCGGAAGAGCAAGCTGCTTTACTTTTTTCTCGATCTCAGCTTTTATTTCATTCTTTTTCTGAAATTTCTCATCGAAATCGGCCCAGATTCCCACCGACCGTTCCACATTACGGCGTTTGATTGTTCCAATCGAGGAGACGGTTTTGACTGTTGCGATATCACTCAACGGGATTTTGACACCGTCCCTGGTGCTGATATGAATTTGTTTCAGTTCGGGGATAGAATTCCGGGATGGCGTTTTGAATTCGGATACGATATCGTACTCCTTTTCTCCCTGACGGAAAGCGCCGACAATCTGACCGTGAATTGCATTGCGGATTTTCCCGGCAACCGCATACATGGAAAGACCGTGATACTCGGCCATCTGCCTGTTGACTGCAACCTGAAGTTCCGGCATGGCGGATTCATAATCGGTATCGACAAGTTTGAAATGGGAATACGTATTAAGTATGGCAAGAATACTATCGGCGATATCCCCCATAATGTTGTAATCTTTTCCGGTCACTTCGAAGGATATATCATGCCCCGACGGCGGCCCCATCTCCTGAGCTTCGACCGTAACTTCACCGCCGGTAAAATCTTTGAGTCGGTTTTTCAGGGAGTCGATCGCCACTTTCCCCTTGATTTTTCTTTCGAGATAGGGCTTATACGTCACTCTCACAAAGCCTTTATGCGACTCTTCACCGGAACCCGAAAACATCTGCCCCCCCGACCGTCCTGCAGCAGCCTCGTATTCGTCAATGGACGCCGGGACGTCTTCAACGATATGCTCGAGAACCCTGACCACCGAATCGGTCTTTTCAACCGGTGTTCCCTGGGGCATCGTGACATTCACGATTGCATCGGAGGGATCGGGTGATGGAAAGAAAACCGGCTCTTTTCCCAATATTCCATAGAGTACCATTCCGCAGATAACGACCGCAAAGCTGATACTCATCACCAGCAAGGGGTGACGAAGCGCCTTGTGTATATTGTGGGCATACCAGTTTTGAATCCCGGCAAACTTCCCGGAACCTTCGGTGAACTTTTTCTGCTGTTCTTTACTTATCTTTAAAAACCTGGAACAGAAGGCCGGGTTTATTGTAACAGCGACAAAGAGTGAACTTCCTAAAACGATGATCACGGTTTTAGGAACAAAGGACATGAAATCGCCCATGACGCCGGGCATGAAAACGATCGGCAGGAATGCAAGGCAGGTCGTGATTGTCGAAGCCGTAATGGGCATGGCCACTTCTTTTGAACCGTCAATGGCAGCCTGAACCCGGTCCTTACCCATAGAGGCATGGCGGAAAATGTTTTCGACAATAACGATGCCATTATCAACAAGCATTCCGAGCGCCAGGATAAGGCTGAACAGCACCACCATATTGAGGGTGATACCGAGCATGTCGATAATAAAAAAGGAGAGCAGCATTGAAAAAGGGATCGCCAGCGCCACAAACAAGGCGTTAATCCCGCCGAGAAAAAAGATCGTAACGGCAAGAACAAGCAAGAAGCCGGTAATCATGTTGTTTTCGAGGTCCGCCACAATCTGCTTGATATAGAATGCATCTTCATAACCGTAATTAATTTCCGTCCCTTCGGCGAACTGGGATTTCATCCCGTCGACTGCTTCCTTAACCCGCTCGGTGGTGGTAATAACATTGGCGCCGGTTCGTTTACTTACCGAAATGGTAATTGCCGGCTTGCCGTTGAAACGGCTGTATGTCTGCTGCTCTTCATAGGTAAACTTGACAGTCCCGAGCAGGCGGAGCGGAACCGCAACCGGGCCATCCTTGATTGTAATTTCCCGAAAGAGACGGGGGTCTTTGATCTCGCTGTTAATCGTAATCGTATAGTTTTTACCGGGGGTACGAAGGATACCGCCTGGAAGCGCAAGGTTTGCTCCCTGGATCGCCTGCTGAATGTCACCCATCCCGAACCCATACCGGTTCAGCTTGGCCGGGTCGAGTTCGATCCGTAGTTCCCGTTCCCGCAGGCCTGAGATTTCCGCTTCGAGCACTCCAGGAATTCGTTCGAGTTCATCCTGAAGTTCTTCTGCAGTGTTTTCGAGATATTCGAGCCCATTGGGATTGGTGAGTGCAACGACAAGAATCGGCCAGGTCGATGAAGAAAACTCTTTCACCAGCGGATCTTCAACAGCATCCGGAAGCTCCGATTCGGCAATGTCGACCCTGTCCTTTACTCTTCGAAGCGCAGTCTCCACTTCCACATCGGAGGTAAACTCAATAATAATCATCGAAAGGCTCTGCTGAGTAGATGATGTTATCTCCTTGATCCCCTCGATCCCGTCAATTTCCTGTTCGATCGGACGGGTAACCAGTGTCTCAACATCCTTGGCGCCCACGCCCGGATAGACCGTTGTCACAAAAATATAGGGCTGCTTGATTTCGGGCGTCGATTCCCGCGGTAACCCCATATAAGAAATCAGACCCATGGTCAGAATTAAAAGCGCCATGGTGAATACGGCTATGCGCTTATTCACTGATAGTTTGATCATATATATTGTCCTGTTTTACTATATGTTTTTATATTTTGTAACAATGGTATTCCCGAGATTTCAATTTTCGATTGTAATGGGAGTATTGTGTTTTATTCGTTGCTGCCCGGCAACAACGAGCTTATCACCTGTGGATAAGCCTTCGATAATTCGCGTGTGGGTCTCATTGGATTCTGCTATTTCAACAAGTCGTTTTACGGCCTTGCCCTCTTCGGTAACAAACACGAATTGCTGAATGCCCGAGGTTATGACGGCACCGGTAGGAACAACAATTTGGGAATCGAGGTCCTGGAGTGCGATACGGACTTTTGCAGTGAGCCCGGGATTGACGTTTTTATCCTTATTGTCTATCTGAAGTTGTACTTTATATTTTTGAGATGAGGGCTCGGCGGATTTTGCAACCGATATAATCTTTGCAGGCCAGGACTGTGCACTGTCAACTGCAGAGATATAAACCTTCGCTTCGTCGTCCGAATCAACCGAGAAAATATCGCCTTCAGGAACATACACGGTCACCCGTATCTTCGAAAGTCCGGCCAGGGCAAAGGTCGGCGACCCCGGAGCGACTTCCTGATAACGTTCGATATAGCGGTCGGTAACGATACCGCCAAACGGTGCGATACATAGGGCGCCCTCTCTCATACGTTCGGCTTCGATCCGCGCGGATTTTGCGTTCATCAGCGCAAGTTTCTGCTGATTGAGCTGAAGCTGCGACGCATTGCCGGCGTCAAAGTGGGTTTTAGTCCGGTCATAATTATCCTGGGCGATTTTTTCATTCAACACCGCGGTTTCATACTGCGTTTCGGCCTTATCGGCGTCGATACGCGCGAGATGCTGCCCCTTTTTCACCCAGGAACCCGGTTTGGCCGAAATTCTGGTTACCCTGCCGCCGGTGTAGCTGATAAGAGTTGCTTCGTGAACACCCGCGGTTTTCCCGTAGTATTCGCCATAGTCAACAAATGGTCCGGGTTCCAGAGCCAAAACCCGGACGGATATCGCCGCCTGAGTTTCGTTGTTCTCTACCTGATCTTTCTTTCCCGCGCATCCGAAAAAGAAAACTGCTCCAACACAGGCAAGTGTGCATATGAAATACTTCATCATGAACCTTTCGTATATATTGGTACGCCGAGTAATATTTTCAGCCGGGTAGCCAGCGTTATTTTCTGAGCATACAGATCGTTGTACAGCTTTTCAGCATCCATCCAGTCCTTTTCTGCATCCAGGAGAGTGGTAACATCGGCAGCGCCGGCATGAAAGTCGGTCTGAGTGACTTCAAAGGCGCGGCGTGCAGCCTCACGCTGCAACGAAACAGCCTCGAGCATGGTTGCCATCGATGTAAGGCTGCTGTGCATCTTGTCGACGCCGATCTGCATTTGTCGTTTGGAACGCTGCAACTGTATTTCCGCCCGACGTTTCTGGACCTGTGTCTTCCGGTATGTGGAAGATGTTCGCCAACCGTCAAAAATAGTCCAGCTCAATTGAAGTCCTGCCGTGTAGCTGAAATAATCGGGATGAACTATGGCATTGGCGTCGGGAGAGTTGTCTTCATCGGTATACAAAACCTGATTGTTCACCCGTCCGAAAAGGTTGATTGACGGAAACAGTTTCGACCGTTCGTACACAACCTGGTTTGTTCGCAAGCTGAGCATATGCCGCTGCTGGATATATCCAAGCCCGTCGGTGACATCATTACCGATTTCAACAACCGCTGCATACTCCGAGGGCGGAGAGCTGAGTTCAAACGATGTGTCGGGATAAATCCCGGCTTTTTCAGCAAGGGTCTTAAACGCTTCGCTTTTCGTGCTGCGTGCGGAAATCAGATCGGCTTTTGCCCGTGCATTTCCCGCCTGTGCCAGAAGATAGGCCCGCTCCGGGACCGCTCCCCGGTCATACTCGACCCTCATGCGCTGCACCGTCCGCTCGCTGGAGGCATAGGCTTTTTCGGCGATGTCGATCTCTTTCTGTGCTACATAGGCATTGGTATAGGCGTCGATAATAGCGGCATAGAGGGTATCCATCTCGTACCGCCTTATATCGGTCAACATGGTATCCCTGATCCGTGCCGCTTTGAGTGCACTTCCCACTTTCCCGAAGGTAATAAGCGGCTGAGCCACGGTCACCGACCAGTTGGCCGAAAGACCGGTCTGCTCTTCGGGAATATCGAACCCGCCCATCATTGAAGCCAGGGTCATGCTGTCGAGCATTGCAGCCTGTTCTGTTGCCCAGGCCCTGATTGTGTCTTCTCGGGTCTGTGGCTCCGGCATCGCTCCCGACGACGGGGCTTGTTGTCCTCCACCACCACCCATGTTGAAAGACTGACTCGTCGTTTTCAGTGACTGACGGCTCGGTCCGGCAGAAGCCTCCATGGTAACATAGGGAAATGCGGCGGAACGGTATTCCTTTTTTTCGTGTTGACCCTCTTTGTATCGGAGATCGATAAGCTCGACCGCATCCGATTTCTTACGGCTCAACTCAAGCATGTCTTCTATGGTATATGACGTCTGTGCGGTAAGCGTAAGCGCGATCGTAAACACTATCATTGCCACGACCCCGGGCATTTTTCCAACCACTCTTTTCGCGCTGCAATTGTGCACCTCTTTACCTGCTTTCATAGAACAACACTCCCTGAGAAATAAAAGTCATTATATGGGCAATCTCCTGCTCTGCATCTCCCATTTTTTCGTTCATTCGCCAGTGGACAAATACCGATTTTATCATTCCCGTAATGTAGCGTGCACAATTTTCATCGTTCACCGTCGTGTTAATTTCTCCCTTTTCCCTGCCCCGGGCAATTACCGAGGTCAATTTTCCGACAATACGCATCAGCCGGGATGCAAACTGCCGGTGGAGTTCCTGAGAATTCTCGTGATGAGCCAGAACAACCAGAGGAAAATGCGAGAGGGTAAGCATGAAATAAAAATGCTCACCAAACGTGTCGAATACCGCCCGAATCATGCCTTCGAGATTTTTCATCGACGAAAATGAATCATCACAGTTGGCATTCATTTTACTGAGAAGGATGTCGATCTCCCGCAATGAGAGCTGAAGAAAGATATCTTCCTTATCTTTATAATAGTTGTAGAGTGACGGCTTTGAAAAACCGGCTTCCCTGGCAATATGTTCGATACTGGTTTCATGATATCCCCGCTCGGCGAATACTCGTCGTGCCGCATCGAGGATAAGCCCCTTCTTAGCATCAAGGATTGTCTGCCGCCGATTTACCTTAGGGTCCATATTTCTGACTCTTGTGTTAAATTTTTAGACTGAATGTTAAATATAACATATTGGGATTAAAATTTCAATACTTTTATGTTAGTTTTTTGTAAAATTTAGTTTTGGGCAATTAATTTATTGTAGAGGCGCAGAATTTTTAGAATAATCGCATAATGTACAAAAGTTCGTTTGTGCTCAATTTGTTGATATGAAGGAAAGGGGATTGTCCAATCCCCTTTAAATCCCTTGTAGAAAATGCTTATTATATTCATGCCGGCAATACCGGCATGCGCGTGCTGAGTGGGAAGTAATTACATATATGCGTTGCCTTGTTATATGTTCTCCTCTGATGCCGGCAGAAATTCTTTCTTTCCGATTCGATACAAGCAAGGTTATAATCAACGAAATCCGTATTTTAAGCGCTTAACACACCCTGTGATGGCCTGCTGGAAGCCGATTTTGAGGAGGTCCTATCGAGTTCTAAGCGTATAGTTAATCGGTTAGAAAAGGGTGAAATTGGCGTTTCCAGAACAGAAATGGGGATTTTTATGGTCCATCCCCGTTACTCCCTCTGATGAGTATAAAACCTATAAGTATTTTAACAGTCATAATACGAAGCAGGCAAAGCCGGAAAGAGTTCAATGACGAGATCAAGATTCTTGAGAATGATTCTCTGGTGGGGGAACCGCATAGCGTTTCCCCCTGGTCTGAGTTCCCGATTACAATCGGGATCTCAGACGCACCCCCTCCAGCAAGGGCGG
>WJLZ01000179.1 GCA_014728215.1 Chitinivibrionales bacterium | reverse complement strand
TAAGCTCCTCGATAGTCCTCTGCTGTGCTTTCATCGCCTCGATCAGCACGGCAACCAACCGGTCGTAGGACATGGTTTTGTATCCGTCACTGCCGGTTTGAACAATTTCAGGAAGCACTTCTTCGACTTCTTGTGCGATCAGACCAATCTGTCGCCCCCCGGGGAGATTGCGTTCGGGGTGTTTCCGGCGGTCCCATTGGTAGGCAACCCCGCGGAGTGATTTGATTGTTTCGAGGGCATTGGTGAGAGTATGGATGTTGGTTTTGAGGCGACGGTCGGAGCTGGAGCATAAAGTGTTATCAGTAGTAATTGCTCCGGAGGCTTTGATAGTGCCACATACAGACAGTGCAGCATCAGGGGTAGTATCTTTGATTCCGACATTCCCAAAGATATCGACAGAAATCCCTTCGGCGCTGTTGGCAAAAATGGCTGTTCGCCATACATCATTTCTTCGTATTGCAGATATGCCATATTGGTTACTACCACCTGGGTTTTCAAACAATGCAACTGTTTGTTCGCCATTAGTGATACCATTTAGATAGCTTCCGAATGAAAGGCGATATGAAGGGTTGGTTGTTCCGATGCCAACCTTCCCGTCATTTGAAAACGATACCGAATTAATCCACTGCGATCCGTTATAACTCAAAAAATCATATCCACCCCACGAATAAGGACCGGTATGAAAAACGGCTCTTCCGGACAATTTATTATATCCGAGGGTTAACCCTTTTCCCAGCCCGGGTTTTACTGAATCTCCGAAAGTAGCAACAGAAACAACATTATCAAAAGCTCCACCACTTTCTTCATTGCCGCCCAGCACCTGGAATTTGCGTGAAGGACTCGTTGTCCCGATCCCGACATTACCGGTTGCATCAACAGTTACCGAAGCATTAGATAAACCGGCATTAAAAAGGTTGTTAACCTTTGCCGTGCCGCCCCGCACTGTTTCAGCGCTGTCTGCCACATTCGCCCGAAGAGCATAACCGCTCGTACCCAGCCTCACTCGTGGCGAAAGTTCTGCTGAACCATCTAAGGCAATACCCAACCAGTACGTTTTGTCAAAGGGTAACGCCAAATCTGTTGTGTCGCCCAGGTGCACGGAGAAGGCCCCTTTACTGGTAGCGACTGTCTGGCTTTCGCTCCATAATGCAGTTCCGCCGGTGGCACCGTCATATAAGCTGAATGTCAGCCGATAGCTGCTGTCGGTCCGGGGGTTACCCTCGGAATCGGTCAATATACCCTGATACACTATTGCAGGGGAAACAGCGGCCCATGATGCAATTTGCAGAAAAGTAATTAGCTGAAAAAAGTGTCGAATCATACTTCGATCCTTTCTTACTTTTTCATATGTGCGTTGATGTTGTTTATCGCTTTTCATTAAAACGGTGTAATTTGCGCGTGGCTAAATATACATAATTTCTCCCGGGATTTATCTAAAAAAATGGAACGATTTAATGCTCATCCAACAGGAGCAAAAAAGAAGGGCCGCGTATGCCTGCGCATGTCAATGCTGCTGAAAGCATCGATTAAAAGGAAGTGATTGTAAAAATAAAATTAAAATGGATTCAAAGAAAATGTTTTAACAGGTGAAATACCAGTGTGTTAGCACAGAAGGCCAAATCGGCGGTTCTGCTATTCTTTAAGTAATAAAATGGAGGGGGATATAATCGTTGCTTATTGCCCCCACCGCTATCTATATTTTTCCCCTTTGCCACTTGTTCTGTTAATGGATTAAACACAAAATATGCCTATGACGAGGAAAAAATATCTGGCAGGATTATTGTTTATAATCACATCGCTTAACCTTTCCGGTAATACCAATCTGGCTGGTCGTATCGACGGCATTATATTTGATACTACCGGCAATCCCTATATCGTGGAAAAGGATATTGTTATCCCTGAAGGCAAGTCGGTCACCGTAAAACAAGGGTGCATATTCCTGTTCAAACCATTCAGCGGCCTGGCCGTACATGGCAGTCTTAATGTTGAAGGAACACCCGATAAACCGGTAGTTTTCACATCGATTAATGATTCTCAATATAACGCTGCATCAGAGCAACTACCTAATCCTTTTGATTGGGATGGAATAATAATATCACAGAAATCCGATATGGTTACTTTGAAAAATTTTCATCTTAAGTATTCGGTATATGGTATTAAATCACAAAAGGAAACAATTTCCCTGCAAAGCGGGAATTTTGCCCATAACGGTCAGTTCCATTTTACGCTTGACGGCAATATCCAGTATGTACAGGATAATATCCCGTTTTCTTACAATGCAAAAGCCGGTGGTAAGGGGAAAACGGGAAGCGGCGCCGATCTTACGGGGAAGAAGGTTTCCAGAGAAGGGTTAAAAAAGATAGCAGCATGGTCTTCGGTTGTTGCCGGTTTAGGTGCGGGAGCCGGAGGGGCCTATTTTATTATGGATGCTGCAGAGCTTGAAGCAGAAAAATCTCAAACCGGGAGAACGAAAAGTGAAGAAGCCGAATTTGATAAAAAAATCGCATCTTCCCGGAATATCGCTATCGCACTTTTCTCCGGGACCGGTCTGTGCACGGCATTGTCTACGATATTATTTATATCGAATTCCAAAGATATAAAGAAACCAAAGGTGGCAGTTGGAGTGTTATGGGAACCCGATAATCGCTACAGTATCCAAACCCACATACGTTTCTGAATATAGACACATTTGAAAAAAGGAGTTGCCATGAGAAGGCAGTGTTTATGCCTGCTGTTCGTGCCGGCGTTGTTAATCATGTTTTGTTCCAAAGAAGAGGGCGGAAACCCGGCCAATCCGGCAAGTCCCAATTACCGGGCGCCCGAAGTAACCATTGAGCCGTCAAGTCTTAACGGCGATACCCTCACCGTTGATTCGGTAACCGTCACCCTCACCGGCAATAGCTCCCTTTCGGAATTCAGTTACAATCTGGACAATGGTGAATTCAGCAATTTTTTATCGGATAATATCATTACGTTTCGCTATCTTGATGACGGTGTTCACAAGCTTACTGTTCAGACCCGTTATGAAAGCTGGACCGATACCCGCACAGCCACGATCCAGTTCGTGGTAAATGTCCTTGACACGCCGGCGGTGATGCTTTACCCTCAAAAATCAACGGTGGATGCCACCGGTAAAGTATCCATAGAATTGAAAACCAAGGCCTTTCCTTCATGCAATTCTTTTCACGCAGTGATTGCCGGGGCGATGATTGATACGGTGAAATTTGCCGACGCCGTCAAAGTCAACTCAAATGCGAAATTATGGCAAGGCAGTACGATCGATTTTCTGATCGATCCCAACGGCTCGAAAATCGATTCATCAATGACGGTTGCTACGATTACCGTTATTGCCGACAGCATGAAAGACACCACGACATTAACGATTCAAGAATGTACCGCCCGTCTGATCGAAAACAGCGTACAAAGCGATGTGACGATCAACAGTCTTCGAGGCGGGATT
>WJLZ01000178.1 GCA_014728215.1 Chitinivibrionales bacterium | reverse complement strand
CACATATCCTATTTATTTATAACACAAACGCCTATGCCCGGATTAAAACTTTATATCAGCAACCGGCTTGAAGAACTTGTCGGTCTTCTTTCGCAGCAGCTTACCTCGGCTTCCTTATCGCCCTTTGAAAAGGAGATAATAGTCATTCAGAGCCGGGGCATGCAGCGGTGGATATCACTGGAACTTGCCCGGAGGTCCGGGATCTGTGCCAATATCGATTTCCCCTTTCCCAACCATTTTCTCTCATCCCTTTTTGAGATAGTTTACGCTTCCGCCGGGGAACCGGTGTTTTTTGACCGGGAGATAATGGCCTGGAAACTGATCGAAACCCTGCCGGAGCTTTTTCGTAATGATATCTACGCCGAATTGCGTGCCTATTGTGGTGATGACTCCGGGGAGGCGAAGCTTTTCATGCTTGCCGACAGGATTGCCGATGTTTTCGATCAGTATGGTATATTCCGTCCTGAAATCATTTCGGCCTGGGAAAAGGGTGAAAAAACAGCACCGGGTTTCGACACCTGGCAACCGGGCCTCTGGAACGAGATTTTTAAAAATCATCCCGGCAAACACCGGGGAGCACATCAGGAGCGTATCCTCAACAAACTCCGCAGCGGTACGGTGCCTGAAGACAAGCTTCCCTCACGCCTGATGATTTTCGGCATCTCCTATCTCCCGGCTTTCCACCTTTCGGTCTTTTTTGAGCTGTCGCGGTATATCGATGTCCATTTCTTTGTAACCAACCCCTGCGCCTATCTCTGGGACTACATACGATCGGGCAAAGAGATACGCTCGATTGTGCGCAAAGGCGGCGAGAGAAACGACACCCTGTATGTCGAGGAAGGCAACAGCCTGCTGGCCTCACTCGGCCGGCAGGGACGGGATTTCTTTTCGCTTCTTCACAAGGCCGATCTCGATGAAGAAACTTTTGAGGCTTTTGTCGATCCGGGACAGAATTCCATGCTTCATTGTATCCAGTCGGACATTCTCAATCTTCGGGAACAAAAGGGGCCGAAATCTCCTCCTGTGAAAGCCGATGACCGTTCGATTCAGGTCCACTCCTGTCACAGTCCCATGAGAGAAGTCGAGGTCCTCTATGACAATCTCCTGGCCCTTTTCGAGGGGGATCCGACCCTTGCACCCGGCGATATCCTGGTGATGACGCCCGATATCGAAGCCTATTCTCCCTATGTCCAGGCGGTTTTCGATCTCCCGGAAAGTGACCGTGCAGCAATCCCCTATGACCTTGCGGACCGCGCACCGGCAAAGCAGAGCGAAATAATCCAGGCCTTTTTCAAGCTCCTCTCCCTCCCCTCCAGCCGATTTACAGCTTCAGAAATAATGGGCCTTCTGGAAAATGCAGCTGTGCGGCTCCGGTTCGATATCGACGACACCGAACTCGATACGCTCCGGCACTGGCTCCATGCAACGAATATCCGGTGGGGACTCGACCGGGAATTCAGAAAAGAAAAGGGATTCCCGGAATCTCCGCATAACACCTGGGAACATGGACTCGATAGAATACTGATGGGCTATGCGGTCCGGAGTGAAAACGACCGCTGTGTTCACGGAATTTTGCCCTGCGATGGTATTGAGGGTGGCAATGCCCGCCTGGCTGGCAAACTGGGCAAGGTGATCGATACCCTGGCCGTGTATGCCCGGAAACTCGCTGTCCCTGTTGCACTCGACAGGTGGAATGCACTTCTTACCGGCTTGATCGGTGACTTTTTTGTTGACAATGAACAAAACCAGCGGGATTTGCAGCTCCTCCGTGACGGGATAGCATCACTGCTTTCTACAGGAAAAGAGGCTTCATTCGAATCAGAAGTGGGAAATGATATTGTCGCACTCGCTCTTGAGCAGCAATGCATGAAACGATCATCATCCTCGGGTTTCTTGTCGGGGAAAGTGTGCTTTGCCGAACTGCTTCCCATGCGGAGTATCCCCTTCAAGGTCATCTGTCTATTAGGCATGAACTACTCCTCCTATCCCCGCTCCGACCATCAGCCGGCGTTCAACCTTATCCGGAATGAACTGAGACCCGGCGACCGGTCGCGCAGGGAAGACGACCGGTATCTTTTTTTAGAGACCCTGCTCTCTGCCAGGGATATCCTTTATATAAGCTATACCGGAAAGAATCTTCAGGACAACACCGAAATACCGCCCTCGGTCCTGGTCAGCGAGCTGCTCGATTACATTGCCGGCACCGTTGCTCCTTCTGATCACCACGAAACTATTTTGAATAAAGTGATTACCGAGCACCCACTTCAGGCATTCAGCCCCCGCTATTTCATGCCCTCACCAAATGTGTTGGGGCTTTTCAGTTATTCCAAAGTCAATGCCGCGGCAAGCAGCGCGCTTCACATCCCCGAGCCGGTCGCGCCCTTTGTCGCAAGCCCGCTGCCGGATCATGAATTCGATACGATCAGTGTGGATGAACTCTGTTCCTTTTTCGGAAATCCGGCCCGGTATTTTCTCTCCCGTCGGCTGGGAATCCATCTCAACGAACGATTCGCAACCCTGGATGATAACGAGCCCTTTGCCCTGAATGCACTTCAGAACTATACACTGGCAGGGATGCTTCTCGAAAAAAAAATCGCCGGCACCGATACTGCCCGCTCCTTTGAATGGATCAGAGAAACCGGCCTGCTTCCCCACGGAACGCCGGGAGAATACGCCTTTGCCGGAGTAGAAAAAAAAGTCAACCGTCTCTACAGCGCCCTAACCGGCCAACTCTCCTTTGACAACCTCGGGGAACTGGAAATCGATCTGCCGGTGGGTACCGTACGCCTGAATGGAAAGGTCCCGGTGGTCAATCGTGCAACAACGATCGGGTTCCGTCCTGCACACCTGAAACCATCGGACCATATCAGCGTATGGATATCCCTTCTGGCGTGCAGCGAGCAGCAGCCCGGCACGGAGTGGAAAGGGATGGTATTCGGCAGTGACAAGGCCTGCGCCTATGCCGCTCCAAAGAAGGCATCTGCATATCTTTCGGAATTAATCGATCTGTACAGAGAAGGCATGAAAGCGCCGCTCAAATTTATTCCCTCTTGCTCATGGAAATATGCCCAGGCTATTTTTAAAGGGATGTCCCATGCTGAAGCGCTGGCGCAAACAAAGGATGAATGGTTTGGCAATCAGTATACAAACTCCGAGAGTGACGATCCCTCGTACAGGCTCTGTTTCAGAGATGCGGAACCCTTTGATACCGATTTTTTCCGAGCGTCAAAAACAGTTCTGGACCCTCTATTTTCATCTCAACAAAAAATCTGACTATTCATCTCGATCATGAAAGATCTGTATCCGGCATTCGATCTCCTTTCCTCTCCCCTTTCGGGAAATAATCTGATAGAGGCAGGCGCGGGTACGGGCAAGACCTATACCATTGCATGCATTTACGTGCGGCTTATTGTCGAATCCCGCCTCCCGCTCCGTCAAATCCTGGTGGTGACGTTCACCGAAGCTGCAACCGATGAATTGCGCACCAGAGTACGGGACATGCTGGTTAAGACACGCAGCATATTCCTTCACGAAGAACCACCCCGGGAACCATTTTTTCTGGGTCTGGTGCAGAAAACCGGCAATCACGAAACCGCCGTTGCTTTGCTCACCGATGCGATCAATGGTTTCGATGAAGCGGCTATATTCACTATTCACGGTTTTTGCCGCAAAGTGCTCCACGATTATGCATTCGAAAGCAAGACGATATTCAGTCCTACCCTTGCCGCCGATCAGACCGAATATGTTTTGCAGGTTTTTTACGATTTCTGGCGTAACAATCTCTACGACGAGTCGCTTCTTTTCTTAAGCTATGCCGATTCAAAGGGATTTTCACTCGATAAGCTTTCAGGGCTCTGGCACGAAATTCACAATCACCCGCTAATTACTGTTCTTCCCGAAAAAGTCACTAATCCCGACACGATCACGCATGAGCAGCGGTTTACAAAGCTCTTTACGGTAACAAAGGAAATGTGGAACGATAAGCGGGATGAGATAACAAAACTGCTTCTGGAATCGCCGTCGCTCAACCGGAACCGGTACCGGAAAAGCAGCCTGACAACACTTTTTACCGAACTCGATATGCTCTTTTCGGCCCGGTCACCGCTTCTTCCGCTTCCAAAAAATTTTAATCGCATAACCCGCACTCATCTTGCAGCGCCGGGATCGGTGAAAAAAAATGGAACACCTCCGGAGCATGACTTTTTTGAGCGTTGCGACGACCTTGAAAAGGCGGCGCAGGAGCTGTCGAGCCGGTATGACCGGCGCATAATCTATTACAAAAAACATTTAATTACCGAAATGGAACGCCGCCTTCCCGAACTCAAGCGGCAACACGGCGTGCTCTCTTTCGATGATCTCTTAGCCAATGTCTACACCGCCCTCACAAGCAGCAGCGGAAACCGGCTGGCAGAGCAGGTACGCGCGCATTTCAAGGCCGCGCTTATCGATGAATCCCAGGATACCGATCCTGTCCAGCATGCGATTTTCACAACCTTCTTTGGAAACCAGTGTACGTTCTTTCTCATCGGGGATCCGAAACAGTCGATCTATGCATTCCGGGGCGCGGATATCTTTGCCTACATTCGGGCAAAAAGAGCAATCAAAAAGCCCTACGGTCTTTTGGAGAACTGGCGGTCGGAGCCCCGGCTTATCAGCGCGATCAATGCACTCTTTTCCCCCTGCACAAATCCCTTTCTTATCGAGGATATCCCCTACATGCCGATACGTCCCGCAAAAAAGGAACGCACCAAGACACTGGTACTCAAGGATAAACCGCCGGCCCCCTTTCAACTCTGGTTTTTACGGCGGGACAGCCTCGCTGACAAAGACGGCGCCATTCCCAAAGGGATTGCTCAAAATATAATCATCAAGGGAGTGGTCAATGAAATAACGCACCTTCTCAGCATGGCCCGGGAGGGCGAGGCCCATATCGGCAACCGCCCGGTGCACCCCTCGGATATCGCAGTCCTGGTACGCAAAAAATCCCAGGCCCTGGCACTTCAGGAAGCCCTTTCACTTCATAATGTCGCCTGCGTGGTCTACAGCGACGCCAATCTTTTTGATTCCGACGAAGCCGCCGATATGTACAAAGTCCTTCAGGCAATAGCATCCCCGGGGAATGAATCACTGCTCAGGACCGCACTGGTTACGTCGCTGTTCGGCATTGACGGTAAAGTGTTATACGAAATCACTCAGGATGACCGGCTGTGGGAATCCTGGTTTGAGGAATTCTGCTCTTATCACGATCTCTGGCACAACGCCGGATTCATGCGTATGTTCGGGGAACTGTTGCACCGGGAAAATGTCCGGGTCCGTCTGCTCAAACTTCCCAACGGCGAACGGTGTCTGACCAATCTTCTGCATTTGGGCGAAGTGCTCCACGAAAACTGGCGACGGTTGGGGCCCTCGGAGCTGGTCCGTCGGCTGGGCGAGTATATCGATCCGTCATCCCCGCGCGATCCGGTCTATCAACTTCGCCTCGAACGGGATGAGAACGCGGTCACCCTGGCAACTATCCACAAAAGTAAAGGACTCGAGTATCCCATTGTTTTCGTGCCTTTCTGCTGGGAAGGAATAAACGAGAAGATTTCCACCTGTATATTTCACGATACCGCCAAGGGTCATGAGACATTTTGCGATCTGGGATCTTCCGACATGGCCGCCCACCGGGAAGCCGCACGGTTCGAACAGATGGCCGAAAATATCCGTCTGCTCTATGTGGCGGTGACAAGGGCCCGGTTCCGGTGTTACCTGGTGTGGGGATATTTCAAAGGCGCATCCACCTCCGCATTCACCCGGCTGTTTCATACTCCCGATCAGGAGAACTCCTCGATACTCACTGCTACCGAAGAAGCTTTCAAGGCTCTCGATTCGGATGAGAAGATGCTCGAGGATCTCAGGACGTTTCAAAGAGCGAGTGAAGGAATCGGGATAACAGAGTTTCCATCGATGCCGCCGATTCCGCCGGCACCGGAAAGTTCGCCCCATGATACTGCTGTCTACAGAGAATTCAGGGGGACCATTACCGGAGCCTGGCGGGTATCAAGCTTTTCGGCCCTTACCTCCCGCCATAGCCATTCGGCGGACATCCCCGATTACGACGCCCTTTCGCTCGAAGATGAAACCGTTGCCGAAACCGGCACAAAGGACGATGGTCCGCCCTTTTCATCCATTGTTTCCTTTCCCCGGGGGACAAAAGCAGGGTCTTTCCTTCACAGTATCCTCGAAACGATCGATTTCACTGATTCCGACACTGAGAGGCTGCGGGATACTGTTGCCCGGAAACTCTCGATTTATGGATTTGAACCCGAATGGAACGATATGGTTTGCAGCACGATAAAGGATCTGCTGCGCCTCGAACTGCCCGGCAGTTTCGGGCCCGTGTCGTTACAGACGGTCTCCTGGTCGCGACGACTCACCGAACTGGAGTTTTATTTTCCCCTCAAACAGTTTTCCCGGCCGGCCATGGCCGAATTGTTCAGCCGTCACAGCAATCCGGCCATAGCGAAAAGCTTCCCTGATAAAATCGAACAGCTCGAAATATCACCGATCAAAGGATTTATCAAAGGATATGTGGACCTGATTTTTGCTCACAACAACCGGTTTTATTGTATCGACTGGAAATCCAATTACCTTGGCCCAACTCCCGACGATTACACTGAAAGTGCTCTTGTAAAGGCCATGAGTGATGACTATTATATAATGCAGTACCACCTCTACCTTGTCGCACTCCACCGCTACCTTCACACCCGTCTCCCGGATTATGATTATTCCACCCACATGGGTGATACCTTTTATATTTTTCTACGAGGCGTCGATCCTGCACAACCCGCAAAGGGCGTGTTCAGAGACCGGCCGTCAAAGGAGTTTATTGAAGCGTTGAGTGAGATGATGATAGGAGAGGTTGAGATTGAGGTTAAGGATAAGATAAAGCGATAAAGGATAACGAAAACAATTACGACAAATGAGAAAACCTGTGCCCTGTATCCTATTGAACCCCGAAATATGAGCCCTTTTAAATGATCTCCACTAACCAGCAACCGCCTCTTCCACCCCTCAGCTACCTCGATCTGCGGTTTGCCGGTCTCATGGAGCGGCTTCACGGAGAGGAATGTCCCCATCTCTTTGCAGCGGCATCGCTGACAAGTGCCTTTGTACAGCAGCGTCATATCTGTATGGACCTTTCGAATGTTGCCGGGGTCGAAATTCCCGATGAGTATCCGGAACTGAAATTGAAAAGCCTTCCCGATCTGGAATCATGGGTAGATACGCTTCGCGGTTCTCCGGTGGTTGGCGATCCGGGAGACATTCAACCGCTGATCCTCGATACTCCCCTGCTCTATCTTCACCGGTACTGGAAATACGAAAATGATCTCGGGGAACAGATAGGTGCCCGTGCGGCTCACCATACTCCGATAACTCCAGACCGGGAAACATGCGTTTTGCTGCTCGACCGGCTTTTTCCCGGAAATGAAGACAAAGAACCCGATTTACAGAAGGTGGCGGCATATATTGCATCACAAAAAAGTCTGTGTATTATTACCGGCGGTCCGGGCACCGGTAAAACAACAACGATCGCAAAAATCCTGGGGCTTTTGTTGGCCTGCCAAAGAACGGATAATCAGTTACGGATTGCCCTGAGTGCACCGACCGGCAAAGCAGCGGCACGTCTTGAAGAAGCGATTGCATCGGCAATACAGAAGCTTGCGATTTCTCCGGAACAAAAAGAAAAGATCCCCACCGAAACATCAACCCTCCACCGCCTTCTGGGCGCAGTGCCCCATTCGTCGCAATTCAGACATTCCAGCGACAACCCGCTTCCATTCGATTGTGTCATTGTCGATGAATCCTCCATGGTTGACCTGCCGCTCATGGCAAAGCTTGTGGATGCTGTTCCACTGCACAGCCGCCTGATCCTGCTCGGTGACAAGGACCAGCTCGCATCGGTGGAAGTTGGGGCGGTGCTGGGTCATATCTGCACCGGAAATGCCGCAGTCGGCTCGTTCTCGAAGGACATGGCAGCATTAATACGGGAGAATGCCGGTCAGAAAGTCGATTCGGTCCCGGAACCTGATACCTCGCCGCTCCATGACTGCATTGTCAATCTGAATAAAAGCTACCGTTTTACCCAAAAGAGCGGTATCGGACAACTCAGCAGGGCAGTCAATGAGGGGTGTGCCGAAAAAGCGCTCTCGATTCTTCAATCGAGTGACGGCGGGGATGTCGCCTTTAAAGAAGTGGCATCAAAGGAGCGGCTCCTCCGCCGCCTGTCGGGGCTTACCGCACAAAAGTATGAGCAGTATTTCAAGGAACCCGATCTAAAAAGGCTGTTTGAGCATCTGCAAAAGTTTCAGATTCTCTGCGCTGTCCGCCACGGACCATATGGTGTCGCATTCTGTAACCAGACGATCGAAAAGATTTTCTCGGACAAGGGGCATATCGACACAAAACAGCGCTACTATGCCCGTCGGCCGATTCTGGTAACCGAAAATGATTACATGGCAAATCTTTACAATGGTGATGTCGGCATCGTGATGTCCTCACTCGACCAGGCAGCAACCAATCGTGCCTGGTTCCCCGGCAAACAGGGAGTTTTACGCTCGTTCCTTCCCCAGCGCCTCCCGGCACACGAGACCGTTTTCGCAACCACGGTCCACAAAAGCCAGGGGTCCGAATACGATACGGTCCTCCTCATTCTTCCGGATGTTCCCGCTCCGATTCTGACACGGGAACTTATTTACACGGCAATCACCCGCGCCAAAAAGAACATCGAAATCTGGGGCACCCGTGAAGTTTTTGCTGAAGCTGTTGGTCGGAAAATTACCCGTCTTTCGGGACTAGAGCGGATGTTGTGGGAAGGGTGAAACGACGCGGCGACGCGGATGATTCCTACAACAGGCACTCCATCCGGGTTACGGCAAACGAGGAGGGGCTTCTCCCCGGAAAGAGCTTTGCAAGAAGATCGGCAGGGCGGCAGGTCCGGTCGGGCGCAAGTGAGAGCCGTGCCCGCAATCCGGGACAGCCCGAAAGCATTACCTTTTCGAGGCCGGTAACCATCGGGGCAATATCTTTTTCGACCGTTCTTCCTTTTTTCTCCAGGGTCACCACAATCCGGGACTGTTTTTTGAATTCATCAACTGCCCTCTCGATATCTTTTTCGCCAATTTCATCCGTAAACCTCACGAGATACTCCCCGGCCTTGAGCGATGATGTTATCGATGATGGTTTGTGATTACAGGATATGCACTCGATCACCTCGAGATCCCTGGGGAGCCATCTGTTGACATCCGTCCACTCTTCGCCGATATTTCCGGTAGCCGCAACATCGAAATATTCCCGCATTCCGCATGCTCCCAGTGGCAACGGCGGTCCGAAAGCCATTCTGGGATGGGGATTGAATCCCTGCGAATAGGCGATGGGTATTCGGGCGGCCACAAAGGCGCGATGGATACTGT
>WJLZ01000177.1 GCA_014728215.1 Chitinivibrionales bacterium | reverse complement strand
TTCCATGGTACTTCGTTCCGGTTCTTCCTGTGACCTACGTTATTTGCGGACTTGGACTTATCCGGCTAATTTCCGAGGGCATTAAGAATACAAATTTTCTTAACAAAAAGTATAGTGGTGACATAATAATCTCTGTATTCATAATTCTATGGTCGGCGCTCTCTTATATTCCCCTTCGCAAAAACGCGGATTGGCTCACCAATGGATGGGTGGGGGCAAAGGAAAGAGAGCGTGTATATGCCTGCGCCGCAATCTGGGCCGGTCGTCACATAAAAAATGATCTTGTAATTGCAGCCAATGAAATCGGCGCCATTCGGTTCTTTATGCCCCCGAATTCATCACTTATCGATATGTTTGGCCTGCTGCGCAATAATGAAACACTTACCAAAAACTATATCGATTTAATCAAAGTTGAACAGCCGCAGTTGATCTATTCCCGAGATCACTTTGATTCTAAAGAAGTAGTTAAATCCGAATTGAGCAGCAGTTATGACTGGTATAAATTCAAATCGCTTGATATTGGTCTCAGATCCGACCTTGAGCAGGAACTGGCTCCATATTTAGTTGATATTTCCTTCATTTATGATACTTTGAATATTAAAAGGGAGTATAAGTGGAAATCCCGCAAATAAAGAAATTGAATTGGTTAAGATTTTTGAATCGAACAGCATTAAAACATATAATGAGAAAATATATGTCTGTGTGATGATTTTTAATAGGTAATAGAAAGCTCGTTGCCATTTTCAACCATGAAATGGCACCTACAATTCCAAATTTGGCCCCAAAATGGAAATAGAATCTATGATTTGGGATCCTATTGAGTTTGCAACCAGCTTCCTTCGCTAAATATTTTTCTCAAGATACAAGCCACTTTATTTTTTCAGATTGTAAGTATGTTTTCCAAATCGATTACAAGGATTGCCCAAAAGAAGACATCCATTACTATACTGATGGTTATTCTTATTATGCTGGCATTCCTCAACCGTTTCATCCAGGACGATGCATTCATCTCTTTCCGCTATGCCCGCAATCTTGCTGAGGGCCACGGTCTGGTCTGGAACCCCGGCGAAAAGCCGGTGGAGGGATATACCAACTTTCTATGGACTGTCATAATGGTGGTTCCCCATGTAATCGGGATGGATGCTATTGTTTTTTCCTGGTTGCTGGGATTGCTGTTCTATGGCGGCACCCTGGTTATGAGCTGGTCGCTTTCGATGGTGCTTTTTAAATCGAAGGCACTGTCACTATTGACGCTTCTGTTATTGGGTACCAATTACACCTTCAGTTGCTATGCAACCGGGGGTCTGGAAACACAGATGCAGACATTTCTGATCACTGCAGTAACATACTTAAGCTTGGTTATAGTAATGAACGGCAGATGGTCACCCATCGGGTTAACAGGTTTGTCGCTGATTGCAAGCGCTGCAGTTCTGACACGCCCCGACTCAGTTGTGCCTTTAGCTGCAATTGCCTTTTTTATTCTCGGTACAATAATCAAAGGGACGATCGCTCCACCCAGAAAGGCACTCTACCTTACGTGCCTGCTCGTACCGGGTGCGAGTATTCTCGCCAGCTACGGCATCTGGAAACTGTCCTACTATGGGACCTTGATTCCCAATACGTTCCACGCCAAGGTCTCTTCTGTTGCATCGCTGGAACAGGGTATCCGGTATATCCTGCTCTTTTTTCAGTCGTACCGGCTGATTCCCTTTATCTTTTTAATCCCCTTTCTGGGAAGACAATTGTTGCAAAAAACCAGGTTTTTGATTTTTCCGGGAAGTATCATTATCCTCTGGCTGCTGTATATCGCCTCGGTGGGCGGTGATTTCATGGAATTCCGGTTTATGGTACCGGTCCTTCCGTTAATGTTTATTCTCATTTCTTCGGTTGTCTTTGTCATCCGGCAACAAGCAATCCGGAGCGCCCTGGTTCTGATGATCTGCGCGGGGTCGCTTGTTCATGCGGTAACCTTTCATTACACTTCGGGAATCGAATCGATCGGCTCATTACAGAGCCATCTGACTGCCGATCACGAAAACTGGATTCTGATCGGAAAAAAATTAAAAGATTTTTTCGCAGGATGTGAAAAGGAAGTCACCCTTGCCACTACGGCAATCGGCGCGATCGGGTACTATTCCACTCTCCGCATAATCGACATGCATGGATTAACCGATGAATATATCGCCCGCCGGGGAAAAATTATCGACAGCCGGCCGGGACATTCAAAACTCGCGCCCCTATCATATCTTAAAAAACAAAATACAACGCTTGTTCTGGGACATCCAGACCTTCTACAAAGCAGTAAAGACGCCAGCCGGGGTTCCTGCAATTCCCCATCGGCATCCGACCTGATTAAATACCCAATCGACAACAATGCGCCGATTGTAAGAATCCCCATAACAGACCAGCGGGTGCTCAAGGCGTTGTATCTTGATACAAACAGGTGTGTCGAAAAGGTATCGGATTAACTGCGCAGAGCCTATTTCAATCCCGCCTTATAATTGAAAAGCACCGATCCCGGCACTTTTTCCTTCTTATTATAGGACGTAAGCACTTCTCGCAGTATCTTTTTTTTACATTCGCAAAAACTCAGGTCGATAATAAAATTATGAACACCCAGATCGCCGAGCCGGTCCCGCTTGTGGGTGATACCAAAAGGTTTTTGCCCCACCAGATAATAGAGATTGTGTTTTTGCGCAAGAAAAAATTCTTCGCTTGTGGAATCGGTGATTTTATCGCCTTGGTCAAGCAATGGTTTTATCCGGGAGATAAAGAGCGGTACATAGGCGAAAAGACAGGCAAAACCCCGGGGATTACCGGTTGCTTTCAGATTAAGGATATCATCCTCGAGTGAATAGGTAAAACCGTCAAATTCAAGTTCATGAATCATGGCCTGGGCTGCCCGGTTGAGACACCAGATATGATAATCTGCGGTAATGGCCGGTTTCTTTTCGAAAATTGGAAGTTCTCCAATATTTCCGGCAAACCACCTGGAGAGTCCTTTTTCATTAAATATGCGCGCTATTTTCGACCATTTGGAAAAGTCGCCCTGCTTTATAAAAGGTGGAAGAGAGAGGATAAGCCGGTTCTTAATTCTCTGGAGCAGTGATGAATTCACATAAAGTTTCATCATGTCTTCCCGGTCAAGGGTGGCGATGATCCCATCACAACGGACATCCTGTAATTGAAACAGCCATGCCAGGGAATCAACCTTGATAAAGAGCTTGTGCGGCGCTCGCCTGGGCTTTTCCCCTTTTTTTTCGGTATACTCTCTCATGATTTTGCGACTGAAAGGACAGTATGGCCTGAACCGGTATGGGCGGACATCGATTTTCCGCTTTTCAAATTGCGCCTTGTCCTTTTTGCGGCTGACCAGATAAACCGAATCCCCTTTATGGAAACTTGCCGTTTCCGGGACAGTGAGAATCTGTTCTTCTTGTTCACCTTCATTCACCTCGGCAACTTTCACGCTTTTGCCTTCATAGCCGCTTTTCGGATGGATACGAATACGGTCACCGGCGGACAGCCTTTCCGATGATTTGATTGTAAGGGTCGTGTCGGTTTTAGTGACAATTTCACCCAGTAAGATTCCTGTCCCCGAGATCGACAGGCTCTGAATAATACCTTCATTTTTGACACCGGAAAGAAAGAGGGATGTTTTTTCTCTTCCAAAATCATAGACAAGGTCCTGTTTGAGTTCGGGAATCTTTTCCGGGGTATCTATCGCCCGGCGGTATGCCGAGACGACAGTGTGAAGGTATTCCGGCCCTTTCATTCTTCCTTCGATTTTAAGGCTGTTGATCCCGATATCCTTAAATTTCGGAATAAAGTCGATTGCCGAGAGGTCGTCGGGTGAAAAGAAAAAGCCTTCGTTATCACCGGAAGAAAATTTTCTTCTACACACCTGCGTGCACCGCCCACGATTGCCGCTCATCCCCCCCAAATAACTGCTGGCAAGACACATGCCCGATATGGAATAGCAGAGCGCGCCGTGCACGAAGAGCTCCAGTTCCAAGGACGTTTTTTTTCGCATGGTTTGGATTTCCTCGAAAGTCAATTCTCTGGAGAGAATAACCCGTCGTATACCAATTCGCTGTGCTGTATCGAGGCCACCGGAATTATGAATTGCCATTTGTGTGCTGGCATGCAATTTTAATGTGGGGAAATATCCCCGGGCAATCCGTATCAGCCCCAGGTCTTGAACGATAATCCCATCGACCCGCAATTGCTGAAGTTGAAAAAGAACATGGACCGCCTGCTCGAGTTCATGCTGCTTTACAAGTGTATTTAACGTCACATAAATCTTAACGTTTCGTGATTTTGCATAGGGGACACAGAATGAGAGGGTTTTTGACGTAAAGTTTTTTGCCCGCAGACGGGCATTGAATTCACCGAGCCCGACATAAACAGCATCCGCCCCGGCGTCGATAGCAGCATGGAATGATTCGAGCGATCCTGCCGGTGCAAGCAGTTCGAGTGATTTGCTCCGCGGTTCCGGAGAAACACCGGTTTTTTGTCTGGGTGTAGTACTCATTTCCACAAAATACTATATGAAATATTCAAAGCATACCACGAGTACGAATGAAGTTCATGTGCAGACATTTATATTAGTATCCATGGGACCGATTCTCCGCATTTTTGTTTCCTTTTTCATAAGCGCCCTGCTTTTCTGGGTACCCCGGGAAGAGTATGAGCAGAAAATGGAACAGATTCCTTCCATGGAACAGAAAAATGCAGATTTTGATCTGAAAGGGTGGACCTATAATAAAATTTACTCCGAAAAACTGAAAATCAACCACTACTATTTCAGCTATCCTTCACCCGATACGAGCGCGCCGACCTTTGTACTGCTCCACGGCCTCAATACCGACGGCCGTGTTTTTGTGAACATGCATTCCCTGGCGAAGCAATATAATCTTATTTCCTACGACCTTCCCTGGGAGACCCACTGTTACAGGGGAAAGCTCAATGATTTTAATTGCATCCTTGAGGATTTCTTTTCTGTCATGGAGCTTGATACCATTTGCCTCCTGGGCTATTCGATCGGCGGCGCGGTCGCGGTGCATTATACCGGGTCGCCAACCAGAATCACGGTAAATAATCTTATTCTTATATCATCGACACTTTTCGGGGCCACACAAGACCAGCGGGACCGAAG
Organism: Chitinivibrionales bacterium; assembly: GCA_014728215.1. NCBI lineage: Bacteria > Pseudomonadati > Fibrobacterota > Chitinivibrionia > Chitinivibrionales > Chitinivibrionales bacterium. The sequence goes on along the minus strand of WJLZ01000177.1, from coordinate 12,957 downwards.
CGTCAGGATGGCCGACAAACTGCTTCCCTACCCGGATTATAAGCTCTATTATCTCATGGAGCGCGGACGGTCGCTTGTCAGGATGTTCGAGAATTCAGGAATGGGTGAAAATGTTTCCCCTGAAATTATCGCTATTAAAAAAATCGGATGGTATCGCCAGATATTCTCGATGCTCAAGGATTACAATGCCGTTCCCCATGCCGAAAAAATCACCTGTCCGGTCCTGGTTCTGCATGGCTCCGATGATAAGGTCGTATCGCTTGAGATGGGGAAACTGATTCCCCAGACAATCAAACATGCCCGATTTGAAATCCTCGAAGGACTCGGCCATTCGATGCCCTGGTTGAACGCTGATCTAATTGCTGCAAAAATCGAAGATTTCTGCACTTCCTCCCAGGAATCTATAACTCTGAAGGATCCATACCAAGCTTCTCGATAAACCGGTCGTATTCTTTGCCTTCCAGAGCAACCGTTTTCTTTTTAAGGAGATCCTGAAGGGCTTTGAGTTCCCGGGCCGAAAACCGCTGTGCTCCCCGGATATGATTATCGAAGGCCTCGATCGCAACGGGACATACCTTTTTTGTCAGGGAATAGAGTACCTCTGCATAGACCCTGATCTCTTTCTGAGCATGAGGATCGAGCCGGAGCCGTAAAAAATGGAGCAGGTTATGAAGATCAATCTGCCAGTACATTTCGGTATAGAGACTGAGGGGCAAGCTAATACGTGCAAGTTCCCGGGCAATATTATCATCGAGCATTGATTGATAATTGCCGTAAGCGGTCTCCTGGTCTTTTCTCAGAAGTTCGATGACCTTTTCCCTGAGGCTTTGGGGAACGTCCTCTTCTGCCCTTCCCTGCTTGTTATCGGTACTCTGGTAGGCGACATCCTTTTCCGTAGGCACATAAAACTCGGGTTCCATGACGCTGTATCGTCCGCTGATCTCGTTCACCCTGGCGGTCCGGTGGCGGATCCATTGACGAGCCACGAAAATGGGCATTTTGACATGGAATGTCAGGACCACCTGTTCAAAAGGCGAGGTATGATCGTTACGGAGCAGATAAGTGATAAGCCCTTTGTCCTGGCGGTAGCTTTTCGTACCTTTACCGTACGAGACCCGTGCAGACTGGACAATGCGATCATCGTTGCCCATATAATCGACAAGCCGGACAAATCCCTTATTAAGGATTGTGAACTCCTTATCAAGAACCTTTTCAGCTTCGGGAGAGATACAATGTGCCATAGGGAATCCTGGAGTAATGAAATATTGGAGTAATGGAGTGGTGGAGTAACCCCCCACCACTCCAATTTTTTCTTAATATCGATAGTGTTCAGGCTTGTAAGGGCCTTCCGAAGGGATATTGAGATATTCGGATTGTTTCTGGGTCAGTTTTGTCAGCTTCCCGCCAAGCTTTTCAACATGGAGGCGGGCGACTTCTTCATCCAGAATTTTCGGCAGCCGGTAGACACCGATATCGTACTTCTTTGTCCACAACTCAATTTGTGCAAGAGTTTGGTTCGAGAAGGAGTTGGACATGACAAAGGACGGATGGCCGGTTGCACATCCCAGATTGACCAGTCGTCCTTCAGCGAGAAGGTAGATACTGTGGCCGTCGGGGAAAGTGAACATATCGGTACCGGGCTTGATATTGGTATGTTTCACACCGGGATAGGACCGCAGTGCTTCAACCTGGATCTCATTATCAAAATGGCCGATATTACATACAATTGCCTGGTCTTTCATTTTGGACATGTGATCGGCGGTAATAACATCACAATCACCGGTTGTGGTTACATAGATATCCGCCAGAGGCAGTGCATCTTCGACCGTACAGACTTTATACCCTGTCATATAGGCCTGCAGGGCACAGATCGGGTCGATCTCACTGACCATGACCATCGCTTTTTCATTAGCCAGCGCATCGGCGGAACCCTTACCGACATCACCGTACCCGCAGATCATGGCAACCTTTCCTGCAATCATGACATCGGTAGCCCGTTTGATTCCATCGGTGAGTGAATGACGGCATCCGTAGATGTTATCAAATTTACTTTTTGTCACCGAATCGTTGACATTAAATGCAGGAACGAGAAGGTCTTTTTTATTCTGCATGTGGTACAGGCGATGGACCCCGGTGGTGGTTTCTTCTGAAACACCTTTCCATTCCTTTGCCCATTCATGGAAGATTCCTTTTTTCTTGGCTTGAATCTGATTCAGCGCGGCCATAAGGCACTTTTCATCTTCAGACTCGGCAGTGCGCTCAAGAATCGAAGGATCATCTTCGACCTTATGCCCCAGATGCATCATCAATGTGGCGTCACCGCCGTCATCAACGATAAGGTTCGGGCCTTTTCCGTCGGGAAAATGAAGTGCCCGCCAGGTGCACACCCAATATTCTTCAAGCGATTCGCCTTTCCAGGCAAATACCGGAATGCCGGTTTTCGCTATTGCTGCTGCAGCATGGTCCTGGGTGGAGAAGATATTGCATGAAGCCCATTGTACTTCGGCGCCAAGGTCCTTGAGCGTCTCGATCAGAACGGCTGTCTGAATAGTCATATGCAGGGAGCCAGCAATTCGAGCTCCTGCTAAAGGTTTATCTTTGGCATATTTTTCTCGAATAGCCATCAATCCGGGCATTTCATGCTCGGCAATAACCATCTCTTTTCTGCCGAAATCGGCAAGTCCGATATCTGCTATTACGTATGGGACATCATCCCAGAAACTTACATGTGGGGCCATATGAAATATGCTCCTTTTCAATAATAATGAATAAAAAATTCCTTTTGAATCCTGTAAAAATCGGTATTATCGAAACCCAAAGGAATCAAGAGATAGACCAAAATACAATATTTTAGCCTTTCAATCAAAGTTATTGCCAAAAGGCCCTAACAAGACTTAGGAACTCGGGCAAAAATGTACCTGACGGTTTCAGGTTTTTAAAGGATGATATTGATTGGAGGAGGGCAGGTGCCCCCCTGGACCCCAACCAGGAAAATGCTCGATTAATAGCCCAACCCCCACCCCCCACACATGGGGGCTGAAAAACCGTTCCCCACTGTGGTGGTGCTCCCCAGTTTGCAGTATAGTATCTACAGGAGAAAAAACCGTGCAGTTTCCACAGGAAATACATTTTGGAGAGGTCGAGCCCGATTTTTTTTGTGATTTTAAATCACATTCATGTTTTATACTATTTTTGAAAAGGTGAACTATGGAATCTCACCTCTTAATTTCATTTAGGACCTGAGGAACCGGTTCACCAACAAAGTATCGAAAAATCTGTTGCAACCAGGGGAAACATGCAAAAACAACCGCTCATTACCTTAGTGATCCTTTTATTGTTCGGAAGCGTATGGTCTGCTCAATCAGTTGACAAAAATAATCCGGCACCCGATTCTCCGGCAGTTTCTTACGCCATCGAAAAGATCAAACCGGCCTTAGTGAGGATCCACGTGGTATCGGTTGAGCATATGCAGGGAAGAGAAACCAAGTTCGAAACCTCGGGTAGCGGGGTGATCATTACGCCCGAAGGTCATGTTGTCACCAATCATCATGTTGCAGGGAGAGCAAAACGAATTGTCTGCACAATGCCGTCAAAAGAAGAAATCGGTGCCGAACTTGTGGGTACCGATCCCTTGACCGATATTGCGGTTATCAAACTGATACCCGAAAAGAAACGGTCCTTTGCCACCGCCACATTCGGGAATTCATCGGAACTGCAAGTTGGAGACCATGTTATGGCGATGGGCAGCCCCCTTGCCCTGTCGCAATCGGTAACAATGGGGATAATCAGCAACACCGAACTTGTTATGCCGGAGATGTACTGGCCCTTTAACAAAATTACTATCGACGGCGAGGATGTTGGCCTGCTTGTACGGTGGATCGGTCATGACGCCGATATTTTTCCCGGCAATTCCGGGGGGCCTCTTGTTAATCTCAAGGGTGAAATTATCGGTATTAACGAAATAAGCCTCGGGATAGGTGCGGCGATTCCTGGAAGCCTTGCTCAGCGGATCGCAAAGGAAATAATCGACAAAGGTGAAATATCGCGCAGCTGGGCCGGTTTTGAAGTTCAGCCGCGTCTTAAAAACGCCAAAGCGGAAAAGGGCGTCCTGGTAAGTGGAGTTATCGAAAACTCTCCCGCACAAAAAGCCGGTATTCAATCGGGAGATATTATCCGGAAAATCGGCGACTATGAGCCGAGCATTCGTTTTGCAGAAGAATTGCCTACATTTAATAATTATGTGGTACAGCTCCCGGTAGGCAAGCGTGTTACCGTAACGGTCGTAAGGAAAGGGAAAGAGAAAAAAGTATCGCTTGTTCCCGTCAAAAGAGACTATATGCGCCCGACTACGGTCGAGATCAAGCAGTGGGGAATGACGGTTCGTAATATTTCTCTGATGGCGGCAAAGGAGATGAAAAGAGAGAATCAGGATGGTGTACTGGTCACCTCGATCCGTCCCGGAGGACCCTGTGATGAAGCACGTCCATCGATACTGGCCAATGACATCATTGTTGCAATTGACAAAAAGCCGGTCAGGAATATCCACGAATTAGCAGCAATTACCCGGACACTGGTAGCTGATACCGATAAACCGGTTCCGACACTGGTAGCATTTGAGCGGAAAAACGAGCAACGCTTGACTGTTGCTGAAATCGGCGACAGGCAGATTTTCAATTACGGTTATGAGGTCCGAAAAGCCTGGCTTCCCGTTTCAGTGCAGGTGCTGACTTCCGATATTGCCGATCACCTCGGCATAGCAGGAAAGACAGGAGTGCGGGTTACCCGCGTTTACCCGAACAGCAGTGCGGAAAAGGCAGGACTGCACGCCGGCGATATCATTATAAAGCTCGATGATGAACCGGTGGAAGTGAGTGAGCCGGGGGAAGCCGAGTTTTTCAATGCCCGTATCCGTGATTACACGATCGACACCGAAGTGAACCTTACGCTGATACGTGACAAAAAGGAGATTGAGAAAAAAGTCACGTTGGTTCGATCACCGAGACCATCGAGGGAAATGAAAAAGTACCGCGACAACAATTTCGAATTTACCGCCCGGAACATATCTTATTTCGATCAGGTAAATAAGGAGCTTGAACAAGCCCGGTCGGGGGTGCTGGTTGAAGTTGTCGATCAGGGTGGCTGGGCGGCACTGGGCAACCTTGCGGTTGGCGATATTATCACTGCGATCAACCGGGCATCTATTCCCGATGTCAAAAGTTTGGAAAAAACCATGCAATCTATAGAGGAAATGAAAGAGCCCTATGCGGTATTTCATGTCCGCAGGGGTATCCATACACTTTTTCTGGAAATCGAACCCGATTGGAACAACAAATAAGACATACGCTACTTTTCGGAATACTTTTTTCGCTGGTTACAACTGCTGTTGGCGGTTCTATTGAAGACCGTGCCGCAAAAATACATGCCCGGCACAAGGATGCAGTCATAACGGTAAAATTAGTGACCCGTCAACGGATGGTGGTCTCGGGCAAGGAGATGGACCAGGGAGAACATAAACAGGAAGTCACCGGTGTAATAATCGATCCATCGGGACTTGCCGTAGTCTCTCTTTTTGTCACCGACCCCTGGGCCAATTCATCTCCGGCCTTTGGCGGTGAGGATAATCCTGATTTCAGCTTTGAAACCGAGATTTCTGATGTTAAGATGCTTATGCCCGGTAGTGATGAAGTCCAGGCCCGGGTCCTTATCCGGGACCGCGATCTCGATCTGGTTTTTATATCACCAACCGACTCGACAGGGAAATCCTTTCCCTTTATCGATTTTTCGAATTCTGCAAAAGCGACGGTGCTCAACGAATGCATTTTACTCGGCCGGCTCGGAAAAGCCGCAGGACGAACGGCTTCTGTTACCCTCTGTCGTGTTAAAGCCATTGTAAATAAACCCCGCCGTTTCTATATCCCCGACGGCACTGCTATCTTTGACGGCCTGGGGAGACCTGCCTTTACCCAAAACGGCAAGACCCTCGGCATTCTACTTATGCGGGTGATACCTTCTCCCAAAGGAGAATTCAATGAAACCCCCATTATCCTTCCGGCAGAAGATATTATCGAAGTCATGGGGCAAATACCCGAAAGGGACCAATGAAAAAGCTTTCACATTGCCTGCAATACCTGGTTCTTAGAATTATTGAAACGGTTCTGAAAGTTCTTCCGCGCAAACTGACCCTGAAACTGGGAGCCGCGATCGGTATCATTCTTTTTCGAAAAGGAATCTACCGTCATGTGGCCGAGAAAAACATGCGGCATACCGGGCTATGGTCGGAAGATGAAATTCAGAAGATCACGCGAAATCTCTATATCAATATTGGTCGATATTTTGCCGATTTCCTCAGGGCCTCTTCAACCCAGCCGCCCAACGTTGTCCATAACTATGAAAGTATCGAGAAAATGTTTGCCCGCAACAGGGGAATCATTATTCTCCTTGCCCATTTTGGTAACTGGGAAATACTGGCAAATGTTTTTGGACAAAAAATACGCGATCTCAATGTACTTGCAAAACCCATGAAAAATGTCCCCGTGCAGGACTGGCTTGCCGGCAAACGTAAAAAGACCGGCGTTGAAACAATCTATGTAAAAAAGTCTTTACGGAAATCTCTTCAGGTGCTTAAACGAAACGGCATGGTGGCGATTTTGGTCGACCAGCATGTTGGACGGCAGGGAACCATGGTACCCTTTCTGGGGAAAGATGCCAACACCCTTCTGGGGGTCGGATGGCTCCTTGAAAAAACCGGATGCGCACTTCTTCCCACCTACGCGCTTTTGCAAGATGATGGTTCATATAAGATTCTTTTTGAAAACGCCGATCTTCCGGACACGAGAGCAATGGACCGTGACCAGGTCCTGTATACATATCAGAAATTACACAACGATATTATTTCGGAGTGGATCAAAAAGTATCCCGACCACTACTTTGGATGGTTCCATAAACGCTATCGGGACCATATCAAATATTCATCATAGCATCGCACCTGGTTGATCGAATTTATTATATTCGATGAAACTGGTACTTTATGGACTTCGATATTTTGAGGAATTAGCGCATGATCAAACCCGGTAGTCAATGGTTCGATATGGATGGCAATTTAATTCAGGCCCATGGCGGAGGCATCCTGTACCATAACGGTATCTATTACTGGTACGGAGAGAACAAAAACGGCAAAACGATAGAAGCCGGCAGAGCGCGCTATCGGGTGGATGCCCTTGGTGTTAATTGTTATTCATCCCGCGACCTGATTACCTGGAACTGCGAAGGCACGGTTCTAAAACCGGTCCCGAAGGACCCCTCCCACGACTTGCATCCATCAAAGGTAATCGAGCGCCCGAAGGTAGTCTACAATGATAGAACCGGGAAATATGTCATGTGGATGCATGTGGACACGGCTGATTATCTGTATGCCCGTGCGGGCATTGCTGTTTCAGATTCACCCACCGGTCCCTTCGAATATATCGACAGCATGCGCCCCAACGGATGGGAGAGTCGCGACCTGACGGTGTTTAAAGATGATGACGGCAGTGCCTATCTGATATATTCTTCAAATGATAATGGTGATGGGACCTTTCGTAGTAATGGAACCTTGCATATCTCTCTTCTCACCGATGATTATCTGTCCCAGAGTGGTACGTTTACTCATAATTTCGTAAAAGCCCGTCGTGAAGCCCCGGCGATATTCAAACGGAACGGCCGGTATTATTGCGTCTCTTCGGGATGTTCCGGGTGGGATCCCAATGAAGCCGAATATGCGATCAGCGACAGCGTGCTTGGCCCGTGGGAAGTGAAAGGGAATCCCTGTATCGGTCCCGAAAACGAGAAGACCTTTTATTCCCAGAGCACCTTTGTGCTGCCCTTGCAGAATAAAAAAGACGCCTTCATTTTCATGGCCGACCGGTGGATCAAGGAGGACCTGCGGGACTCACGGTATGTCTGGTTGCCGATTATGTGGGAAGGTGACAGAATGAAAATAGCGTGGCGCGACGAATGGGATTTGTCGATGTTCGAATAGCCGCCGTCATTTACCACCGCACCTTAAATTGCCCATGTCTTGGAAAATGGAAGCGGCGGCAGCGTCCCGCTACAGCCTTCTAAAACTCCGCATATCCGGGATGCCGGGGGAAGGGAATGACATCACGGATATTCTGCATACCGGTCACAAGCAACAGCAAGCGCTCGAAACCCAGTCCGAACCCGGCATGGGGGACGCCGCCGTATTTGCGAAGGTCAAGATACCACCAGTAGTCCTTTTCATTGAGGCCCAGACTATTGATTCGTTTAACAAGCATATCATGACGGTCTTCCCGTTCACTGCCGCCGATTAACTCACCGATCCTGGGAACCAGAACATCCATGGCCCGCACTGTTTTATCATCGTCGTTAAGCTTCATGTAAAAAGATTTGATCTCTTTAGGATAATCGTATACAATAACCGGCTTTTTGAATTCCTGTTCGGTAAGGAACCGTTCATGTTCCGACTGAATATCGGTTCCCCATGTAACTTTGTACTCGAATTTTTCGTTGTTTTTTTCGAGAATAGTAATCGCATCGGTATAGGAAATACGCTCAAAAGGATTTTCCGCAATATTCTTTAACGTTTCGATGACCGATTTCTCGATCCGCACATTGAAAAATGCGATATCTTCATGGTTTTTTTCCAGTGCATGCCGCGCGAGATACCGAACAAATTCTTCGGCAAGGTCCATGTCGCCGTAGAGGTCACAGAAGGCCATTTCCGGTTCGATCATCCAGAACTCGGCCAGATGCCGGGAAGTATTTGAGTTTTCTGCTCTGAATGTGGGGCCGAAGGTATACACTTTCCCCAACGCCATCGCATAAATTTCACCTTCGAGCTGCCCGCTGACTGTCAACGATGCCTGTTTACCGAAAAAGTCCCGTGAATAATCAAGCCGGCCGTCGTCGGTTTTCGGTGGATTATCAAGATCCAGCGCCGTCACCCTGAACATCTCCCCCGCGCCTTCACAGTCACTCGCCGTGATGATCGGGGTATGCACATATACAAAACCGCGGTCCTGGAAAAAGGTATGAATCGCATGACTCAGCGAACTGCGGACCCGGGCAACAGCCCCAATGGTGTTTGTGCGCGGACGGAGATGGGCAATCTCGCGGAGATACTCAAAACTGTGGCGTTTTTTCTGCAGAGGATAATCCGGCGGAGCGATTGAATAGACAGTTACTTTTTTTGCCTGCATTTCATATTTCTGACCCTTCCCCGGCGATTCGACAATAATCCCCACCGCAGCAATACTGCTTCCGGTAGTCAGTTTCAAAACCGTATCATCATAGTTTTCAATTGATGATTCGGCGATAATCTGCAGACTCGCCATACAGCTGCCGTCATTTAACTCGATAAAGGAAAATTTTTTTGAATCCCGCTTTGTGCGTACCCAACCACGTACTTCGATTTCTCCCCTCGGTGGCTGTTCCGCCTGAAAGATTTGTTTTACGGTGAATACTGCCATATGTACTCCTGATGATTAACTTCAAACTGTTTTATTAACATTTCACACATTCTCTTTCATCAACTTCTCAAATGCCATTTTCTCTTCCCTGCTCAACTCTACCGGAACAATGTTTTCTTCCCGGGCAATCTCCCCTGCCCTTTTCAATAAATCGGGAAAATATTCATTGCGCAGATTGCTCATTATTCTTATCATTCGTTTTCGTTTCTGAGATGATTTATTAATTTTTACAGTCCGATTGAACGGTTCTTTGCTTATCTGTCCAAAGGAAATCACCGATGGCATTTTGACCTCAAAAACGAGTAGATCATCCAGAACAGCCTGGAAACTTTTCAGAACACCGCCGGTATCGATCCAGACATACAGGTAAAAATCGTCGAATTTGTCTTTTTGATCTTCCGGCGACTGAATTCCTTCAAAAAGCAGACGCACCACCCCGGGTTTCATGGGGTCGCGGTAGGGCTCTTTATATAATCGGAGTTTCATCATCCCTGCAGCAAAGGAGGCTGCTATTCACCTTCATATTCGATCAGAGTAACCGGCTCATATTTTCCGATTTTCTTCTTATAGCTGAGAAAAGGCAGACCGATGATTGAAAATATACCGGCAATTTCACCGCCCACGCTTTCAATCATCAGAGCAACAGCTTCCAGTGTGCCGCCGGTGCCGATGAGATCATCGATAACGAGCCATTTTTTTCCTGGAAGCAGATCGGCTTTGTGGATCTCCAGGGTTGCTTCACCATATTCAAGGGTGTAGCTCTGCTGGACCGTTTCGCCGGGGAGCTTTCCCTTTTTCCGGGCAAGAACCAGGGGAACTTTTGCCTTTTCGGCATAACAGGCGCCGAGGAGAAATCCCCTGCTTTCGATTGCAATAACGCCATCCACATGTTTGTCCTTATAGGTCTCCATCATCTGCTCAACACAATAGGAGAAAGCCTCAGGATTGGCAAATATGCTGGTGATATCATAAAAGAGAATACCGGGTTTGGGGAAATCGGGAACTTTGCGTATGGCGTCGTCAAGATTCATGAATGGCTCCTTTGTGAATAGAACAAAAGAATTATGGAAAAAATATAGGATAACATTTAAAATACTCATTTAGCAGGCGGGGATTGAAATTCAAATTTGGGACGGAGCTAGTTTAGAAGTTTAAGCTGGCGTCATAATTTATCTTCTTTTGCTCTGCAGGAAAAGCGGGAACAAGCCGAAAGGAGTAGATAAATGCCTCGAATGAACAGATTGGAATTTCCAGGTTCACTTGTTCATATAATGTCTCGGGGAATCGATGGTAGAAGAATATTCAACAACGACAACGACCGCTTGAAATTCCTTTATTTATTTGCACGATATCAGAAAAATTGCGGTTATCGGTGCCTTGCCTGGTGTTTGATGAACAATCATTACCACTTCCTTTTGAGAACAAATGAAAACCCGATGAGTAAATTGATGCGGCCGCTTAACGGGGTCTACGCTCAGTGGTTTAATAATAAGGAGGAGCGAAACGGCTACCTGTTTCAGAATCGATTCAAATCGGTCCTTTGCCAGGATCAGGAATATGCTCTGCACCTAATTCGCTATATTCATCTCAATCCCTTACGAGCGGGATTAGTATCATCTCTTGAGGAGTTAGCTGCATGGAAATGGTCTGGCCATCGTTACCTTCTCGGGCTCAATGGAGCAATTGGGCGTGATTTTCAGCATAGAAAAGAGGCGCTTCGTCGATTCGGTCGGACTGAAAAAGCAGCAATCAAGAAATATATGATATATCTGAATGAGGCGGTAGACCCGGATAAAATATGTAATTCGGGCGCATTATCCCCAGAAGATTCAGTTGAATTTGACGGATCGAAGAAAGGTTGGCCAGCGGTGATCGGCGATCCGGAATTTGTCAGAAATGCCATGGCTAGCCATGCAATAGGTAACCTTCGGCGCCATCGGCAGGCAGATTATGCTGAAGTATTGTCAAAGACCGCCAATGAGGTGTGCAGAAAATATTCACTTACAATTCAAGAACTAATGAGTCGCAGTAGATTGAGCACTCGTTCCGAAGCACGGGCTTATTTCTGTTACAAAGTCCGACATGATGAGTTGCTGCCCTATACTGCCATTGCATCATTTCTGAAAATTACCGTTCCATCAGCGATGAGCCTTTATAAGCGATGGAAAAATTCACAGCCTTAGAGTCCCTAACAAAATGAAGTCCTACTCCGGCCGGCTGCTAAAACCCATTGGCTTCGTTGGGCTGCATCGCCATATCTCAACGGATATGTCTGCTTCACCTGCCTCGCCAATGGTACTTCTCGCTCAGCAATCGTTACGTACCTCACGTACCTCATTATGTTAGGGACTCTTAAACTAGTAAACTAGCTCCGTCCCCATTTATGTAACAAAAATGTAACTATTTATTTATTGACTTCATTATTAATAATCTACCATATTCTCCCCTATGTCATTATCGGAATACCCGCTATTCCGGTGATTTGAAAGTGTAATTCGCACTTATCGGGAGTTAATAATGAAATCTGAATTTTCATTCATTGCCGGCATTGTCGGCCTTATTGTCGTGACTGCCTTTGCGCAGGATACGCTTTCGGAAAACTACCTTTTTGCAAAACAAGGCAAAATCGTTGAACCTGCAGTCACTCGCCCCGATGGTTCCTGGGAACCCGACTATCAACAGCGGGTGGATTCGCTGATTTATGCGCAAACCTGGGAGCCGGGTAACGGTGAATCGAGTCAGGACGCCGGTAAAAGCGACTGGTCCCTGCTTCTGGCTGAAATGGCCAAGAATATCGGTGACGATCCTGCTATTCAGAACTGGATTGACACCAAAGGAAATGAACTTCTCAACAGCACCTGGGCCGGTTCCTTTTTCAAACCTTTCTCCTGTCCCGGCTATGCTATGTACTATTTCGCTTTCAAAGATAAGCTTCCACAGACACAACTCGATCGCGTCTACTCGCAACTTTACGATCAGCGGACCTATGATAACTCGGTTACCATGGATGGCCAAAGAGTCGATGAACAGGTAACGGTCACCGGCTGGGAATCACTCATGCGGAATGATCACCACATGGACCCGATTTACGGTTATACCGAATTCAATTCTGAAAACTACCACTGGATGGCCCGACTGGCCGGCTATCTTTTTGCCCACGAATATGCCGACAATACGTATGTAAGCTATTATGATTCCTTTCTTAAAAACTGGGTCCGCGCAGCCTTTTGCGTCGGCCGAATCGAGTGGAACAGCAATAATTACAGCGGCTATTGCATCCAATCGGCCCTCAACGCCTATGAATTTGCAGCAACGCCCCAAGACAAAATACGGGTTCAGGCAGTCCTCGACTGGATGATGATCGAAGCGGCACTTCATCACCTCGACGGATATCTTGTGGGTGCAGATGCACGGGCAAAGTACAATGCTTACAAGCCCTTTGCAGGAACCGTTGCTCCCTATTCTTATG
>WJLZ01000176.1 GCA_014728215.1 Chitinivibrionales bacterium | reverse complement strand
GGCATTGCGCAGTGTGCCCGAGCATATTATTGATATTGATCTGCATAATTCCACCAGTATACTGTTGTTGTCATACCTGCAACACTGGTGATTACCACAATCACGTAACTGATCCAGTTTACACCCCCGCCTGCCTCAGAGCCCAACCCGCTGTATAATGCCGGTACAGCCCAGGGAACATAGGCGCCAAAGCCCAATGCACCAATTATCTGGGCAATTACAACCGTCAATATAACAAATCCAAGAGAACCTAAATACCCTTTTCCCGCGCTCGCAACAAAAAAAACAGGAGGGCAGAGCAGAGCCGCCAGCATACCGGCAAAAAATATCCGTCGAAGAGCAGCCATAAACGATGCGAATTCCCATCCGGGAAGCCCGAGCAGAAAGCCGGTTGTGATACCAACGATCGATACGGTAATTGCGATAACACAGCACCAGAGCATGCATACGGCAAATTTAGCGAAAACAATTGTTGTTCTGCTCACCGGGAGGATCAGCATGTCTTTAATCGTATGATCGAAATATTCCCGCCCGAAAATCCAGCTTGCGGCAAAGCCGAATACCACGACGCCGCCTACGCCGAGTGCCTGGGCGATCAGGTTGAGAAACGATGGCCAGTCTGCCGAAAATCCGGTCATCGCCGCTTTCGCCGTTAAAGCTTCGTTGCCTGCAGCCAGAGAAGGATTCCGCAGGACCGTGACAAAGAGTGCTCCAAAAAGCGGCGCCATGCACAGTGCAGCGATAGTCAACCATACTATTTTCGAACGACGAACTTTCATGTATTCGACCGAGCAGGCGATGAGAAAGCTTCTCATGGTTGTTTTCCTATTATACGAAGGAACAGTGTTTCCAGTGAATCCTCTTTGAAGTAAAGCTGCTGCGGGGGAATACGATTTTCGACCAGAATAGACGCCACTTTTTCGGGTTCATCGAGCGCAGCCGGGTCGTGCAGCTCAAGTGTTCCGTCCTTTGTCGCAGCCGCCGCATATCCTTTTGTCGCAAGTGCCTTGACGGCAGCTTGATTATCCCGGGTACTCACCGTAAGCCGTTTACCCTGCATCGAGTGCAGCTCTGCTATGTCAAGTTCCCGCACGAGCGTGCCTTCGTGAATAATTCCTATCTTATCGGCAAGTCTGGCGATTTCATCGAGAATGTGGCTCGAAACAAAAACCGTGACCCCGCGGTTGCGGGAAAGATCGCGCAGAAGCTCGCGGGTTTCGACAATTCCCGATGGGTCCAGGCCGTTTGCAGGTTCATCAAGAACAAGCACTTCGGGATTATGAATAAGCGCGCGTGCCAGTCCAAGCCGCTGTGCATTTCCTAACGACAGCTTGCCGGCTTTTCTGTCGGCATAGCGGGAAAGTTTGAGGTTCTCCATGATTTCATTCACGCACTGTTTATTCGGCAGGGAACGCATTCTGCGGACAATCTCGATGTTTTCTCTGACCGTGAGTTCTGGATAGGCATAGGGAATTTCGACTAAAAATCCTGTACTGTGCCATGGACCTCTGCCACCAGGGTGGATCGACTCCCCGCAAATGCGCACTTTACCACCCGATGGCTTGATCAATCCGGCAAGCATCCTGATCGTGGTGGTCTTGCCCGCGCCGTTTAAGCCCAGAAAGCCGTAAATTTCACCTTTTTTAATTGATAATGAAAGGTCGTTAACTGCTGTGAAATTTCCGAAACATTTGGAAAGATTTTCTGTTTCTATTGCAATCACAATGGTTCTATTTCGTTGAAATGGCAGATATCATAAGTATGATTTTTTCATACTGTATAATCTCAACTATCCGGCAACCGGATGCCGGTATCCAGTATCTATTTTCCCCCGTTAATCGCCTCAATCAATTGATAGTAGATCCCCGCAGCATCAAATACTTCATTTTTATCGATGCATTCATCGATGGTATGGGCCCGGGAAAGGGAGCCGGGACCGAAAACGACAGGCTTTATACCGGCCGCCCACAGGACATTGGCATCGGAGTGACTGGTGAAACTGGCTTTTTTAAAGGGAATATCCGATTGCTCGTGGACCGCTTTAATCAGCGCGGGAAGGTAGCTTTCTTCGGGGAGTTCGTAACCATGGTGGACAGTCGTGAAATCGCAGGCGACTTTGCTTTCCCTCGGAAGTTCCAGTGTCTTGAAAAATTCTTCGATGGCAACGACAATTTTTCCAACAGGTGAATCAGGGGGCAAATGAAGATCGATTGCAGCGGAACACCGGTCGGGAACGGCAAAGCCGGCGTCGGCGCTATGGACGTCACGGATATTATAGATTGCCTGGGGAAATTCGCTGTCGATGAAATTACCGAATTTCATGAGGGCGGTCAACATGGTGAGAACAGCGTTATGGTCGCGGTTTGGAAGAGATGCGTGGGCCCGTTTGCCGAAGGTAATCAATTCGATTTCAATATAGCCGAAATGACCTGGATTGGTGGTCATGCCGGTGGGTTCGCCGACAATGGCCCAGGGGGCACGGTGTTCGGAAGAAAGCGCTTCGGCGCCATCACCGGTCTCTTCTTCACCAACAACCAGGGCCAGGGCAACAGAGCCAAGGGTGCGCCCCCTTTCATAATAGCTGCAAAAGGCTTCCATCATGGCAGCACAACCACCCTTCATATCCGCGGCGCCAAGACCAAAAATCTTCCCCTCGTCTTCATCGGAACGGAATGCATCGAGATCCCAGGCTGGCACCGTATCGATATGGCCGACAAAGAGAACTTCGCTCTCCTCCGGATCTTCCGATACAACAATGTTAAACCGGCGGTCATCCACCGATATGCGGTGGACCGGCAAGCCGCGTCGTCGAAAGTATTTGTCGGCAAATATCAGAATGTCAACTTCCTTGCCCGAGGGACTGTAAATGTCAATCAGGTCGCAGAGAAGCGTATCTAATCGGTCATTGTCGATAGGAATCGGTTGTTTTTGAGTCATGTCTGTTTTCGCCTGCTTTTTTTCTGTTCTGATTGTGATTGCCGGCCAAGATTTTCGAGATTCATTGACATGTAAACATGTTCGGTAGTCTGCGAAAAACCCATCCGTTCAAAAAAAGAAATAGCCGTCTTATTGTCGGCCTGGGTATCGATAATGAGGATACGGATTCCCCGATTTTTCATAACCTCAATAATAGCATTAAACAAACTTGTTCCCAATCCGGCTCTTCCGTACAAGGGTTCCACTCCCAGCCAGGCAATATGGCCGTAACTCCAGGCCGAGCCGGTTTTTTCGTAGGTGGTCGCCAGCAAAAATCCCACTACCTTTTCTTTTTCTTCATCCCAGGCGACCAGGCAAAGATCCGGATCGGACTGATACAATGCCGTCACTTCGAATTCATCCCAGGTGCGGTAAAGATTACTGTGACGCTGGGAAGTAAAAAGCTCTTCGCCCATATGAAAAATCACCGGGAGATCATCTATCCTTACATTTCGGATTTCTACGCCCATTGCTCTTTCTCCATTGATGTTTAAAGGTATTATTGCCACTTAAAATGTACATACTGGCTCATAACGTTGGCAAGATTCGTTTATTGTTCTCAGGAGCAAAAATATGGTGGATGCTTTGGCGATCCGGAAAACCGGCCGTTATGGTTTAATGTTTTTCCCTTGCATAAATATCGCACGCTTTTTATGTTTTCCTGTGATATATCGATGAATCATTTTATTTTAAAACCATGAAACATCGTTATCTCAATTTTTTACCGCTTACCATCGTTATCTTTTCTATCCCCTTGCTTTTCACTTGTACTGATGAACAGCCAACCGAAAATGAAGTAAAACGCCATTATGTCGATTGTGAATGTGGCGTCAATGTGGACATGAGAGTGGGAGAGATTCTTGAAATTGCTACCTCGAGCAATCTGGATGAAGAATGGCGTATGGATACACAATCAACCTATCTGGAACTTACAAATCTTGGTCGCACTATCGATACGACAACGGAAGACAGCATTATCGTGAATCGATCGTGGACCTTTACCGCAGACAGTGCCGGCGGCTCGGAACTCTGGTTCGAACTTTATTTGCCGGTAAATGATAGTGTAATCAATTTGTTTGTCGTTTCAATATTCGTCCAGTAGAAAGGGGCCTGGTGTGAAAACAATCTGTCCTTTTGCCCTGTTTATCTTTTCCTTCTCTATTTTGGCCTTTGAATTTTCGGTTCCCGATGATTTCGGGTATGCAAATATTAAAGATTATGGAGCCAGGGGCGACGGTGTTTCTGATGACGCCAGGGCCTTTGAGGAGGTTTTCGGACGATCAAAAGAGCACAGGGAGGGCTCCTTACGATCGATATATATCCCCAACGGCACCTATCTGATCAGCCGGACAATTAAGTGGGGGGATAAGAAAAAGGACGTTCGAGGGGAGAGCCGCAAGGGCGTTATTATCATGCTCGAAGATAGCTGTGAAGGTTTTGGGGATGCTTCAAACCCCAGGCCTGTGTTCCAAGTCGAGTATGGCCATCCTGCCCAGAATTTCTGCCAGACAATCCGTAACCTTACCGTCGATATTGGAGCCGGCAATCCCGGTGCGATCGGTATCGCATTTCATACCAACAACTATGGTGGTATCTGGAATGTAGCGATACGTTCGAGCGATCCCCAAAAGCGGGGTACTGTGGGGCTTGCCCTCCACTATAATGCCCCGGGACCTGGTATTGTCAGCGAGGTAACTGTTGACGGTTTTGATAGAGGCATATCGGTTCACCATTCGATGTTCAGTTTCACCTTCGAAAAAATATCTCTTCTGAACCAGCGGATCGCCGGGTTCGAAAACAAGGGTAATACCATTGCTCTTGGAAGGTTGACCTCTCAGAATAGTGTCCCCGCCCTTATCAACACCGGAGAACCTTCACTGATAAGCCTGGTGGATGCCCGGCTTCTTGGCGGAAACCACCAAAATACAGCTGTTATCAATGACAATAATGCTTCAATGCTGATGAAAAATGTATTTACGGAGGGGTATGCAGCCACTTGCAGCGACTGCACTGGTGCTACAATCGAAATCCCGGACAGGGTGGTTCCATTTTTCAGCTCCCATGGTACGATATCACTTTTCGAGCATCCGCAAGCCCTTGTTGATTTAAAAGTGGAGGATCCACCGGTTTTGCCGCTCGGTCCTCCTGAAAAATGGCTTAATGCAGCAAAATTGAAACCTGCAAAGCACGTTGTTGCCGACGGCAGCACGGTAAAAGATTTCGGGCCTTCCATTCAAAAAGCAATCGACCGTGGTGTTGAAGTTATCTATTTTCCGCCTGGTAATTATCCTGTTTATCAAACCATTCATATCCTAAACAAACTCAAGGGGCTTTTCGGCGCCGAAAATGCTCAACTAAAATGCATTGTTCCCGGAAAGCCGGTATTTGTTATTGAAGATGGAACGCCTGAGGCGGTATTGCTGGATATTAACCAAAGCTATAATTGCCGTTATCTGGTATGGGCGCTTCATGCATCAAAACGAACACTTATAATGGGGAACGGGTCCTATTACAACTCTGTTCCCGGAGGGAAGGTGTTTATCGAAGATGCGGTTTCCTGCCCCCTTATTTTCGACCGTCAACAGGTATGGATTCGCCAGGTGAACCCCGAAAAGTACGATTATGATCCTTCGATTACAAATCGCGGGGGAGACCTCTGGGTGCTGGGGTTGAAAACCGAAAAGGACCGTCCGGTTATCGGTACGTATGATGGCGGACGGACTGTGATGTATGGTGGAGCAATTTATAAAAACCGTCAGCGGGTTGGTCCATCCGAAGCATTTATTATTAAAAACAGCGCGGCGGTTTTGAGCTACCGTAATTACGGCCTTCACTACCAGGCTCAGGTGATTGAATCCCGTGATACAACGACAAGAATACTTCTTTCCGAACATATGCCCGCATCGTCAAGTAGAATGCCCCTCTATAATACCGGCAAGCTCGATGGCCTTCATGTCCCCGAGCCTCATGTACGGCGGTCGGGTAACATCCTTCATATTACCTCCGTGTTGTATGTACCTTCCGATGATTCTGCGGATGTCGATGTGATAATGTACTTTCGTAACAGCGATGAGAAACAATATCGAAGTCGTTCTTTAAAAAAGTATGCACCACAGCGTTATGAATCTCATATCGAAAGTAAGTTTACCCGGAAGAATGTCGAATTATACATTACAGCAAAAGAAGACGGAAAAGTTGTTGCTACATGGCCGGATAAGGGGCATACACAACCATTCTGTGTGAATGTCAATAAAACGATTCCCTCCCTCGAATCAAAACCGGTATTTTTAAAAAGTAACGGCCTGGGTATTCTTTGTACCTGGAAACCCGTTGATGATCCACGCGTGTTTGCTTATCGGATATTTCGAGGAGAAACCGAAGAGAAGGCACGAAAAAATGAAGCGGGTATGATACTCTCCTCAGCTCATCATTTCGGATTCGAAAATGAAAAACAGCCACAAAAAGGAGAATGGTTCGGTGTGCAGATTGTCGGAATTAACGGCAAAGGTGGAGAAATTGTTGTGTTTAGGTATGAATAAGAAGGCGGAGTGTTGGAGTACTCCCGGTAGCACCTCGGGACTACGCTGTTCAAAGGCGATATACGTCGGTTTGAACAGGAACCAGTTAGCATCTGTGGCATGGTCTCCCTGTCCATGCTCGCTATTTTGGTGCAATAAAAAGCGGAGCTGCTGCTGCTCCGCTTTGAGGGGTGAAGGATGGCTGAGAGAAAGGAGAGATTACAGCATTACATCAGCCTGCTGCACAGGTAATCATCCTGTTTTAAGGATCGAATAATCTCCAGCCTGTTTTCAGCATTTTTATAAACCCGCTCACGATCTACGGTTATGCCTATCCAGGCAAGCGAAAGCATGGCAAGTGATATTGTGGTAATCAGAATTATGCTTATAATAATTGTGGATGGATCTTTGGAATAAAACCTCATTCCCGGCAAAGACAATAAAGCGATCTTTTTTGTAGTATGAAACATCTTACAATCCCTTCATTCACCTGATTTGTATCCAATTTGGTTTCGTTTTTTTAAACTGAAACCATTAGAAATGCAACCAATGTGCCAAACCAAGCAATTGGTATATAAGTGCATGAAAAATATGGAAGATAGAAGCTCAAGACAGGAGAGAGGAATACCAAACGAGGGTCGCAAAAACGCGACTGCATTGAAACGGGTTGCAATTATGCGCCGGTAAAAAAGGGATGTGGTGCTGCAGTTAATTACAGCTGTATATTATTTTAATTATACAAATTTTATAATATTAGAATAGAATGCGTTGTCAAGTAATGTCATGAAAAAGAAACCCGGTTCTGCAACACAAAAAGCGGTTTTGTATGTCTGCTATGCACTAAGAAATGGTGAGTGGCGCGCGGCTATGCCGACAATTAAGGAACTGGCCCGTGATGCCGGTGTTTCATTGCAGACGATGTGGAACGCGATTCAGATATTAAAGCAAAGGGGAATAATTGAGAATTCATATGCCAGAAAACTGAAGCCGGTCACTTTGACCTCAGAGCGTGCGAAAAAAATTATAAATGAGTTTACCGATATGTGTGATCCACCACAGAAAAATATTGCTGTATGGGAGCAGGCCGCGGCTAATATCAAGCATGCCATCCTAACCGGTGTATATGGAACCAATAAACCACTGCCAACCTTAAAAGAATTACGGAACAGTTATCATATCTCTTTTGTTACCCTGAAAAAAGCATTGGAATCACTTCGGGAGGAAGGATTTTTATTTCGGTACAATAAGACCTATGCAGTTACCCGGGTAGGGGAACAGCAGGCAAACAAGCGTATCGTATTCAGTACAATTTCTCTGAAATATCGACGTCTTACCATCAGTTCGTTCAGTGAGGATTTTGTACGCTACCTCGAGGCTGAGTGTGCAGCAGCACAGATCAGGCTCGATCATATTCTGCAGCTTAAGGAAGGGGATCGCTATGTGACAGTCAACAACCGCCAGGAGGAATGTTCTTTTACCGATGATGATTCGGTGCTGGGATATATTGTATTGGTGTATTATCCTCCTGATGAGGCCTATGACCGGGTATTCAGAGCAATTTCCCATTTAAAAAAGCCGGTAGCGATTCTGGACATTGTGGGTGGTTGGCAGTTGCCCCGTTTTCTGCAGAAAAAGAATGTCCAGATGTTTACTGCTGCAACGTCGGGGCAATGCGGAAATCTTGTCGCACGCTATTTGCTCGATGCCGGACATACAAGGATAGCCTACATTTCCCCTTATCATCAGGCGCAGTGGTCCAAAGAACGGTATAAAGCCATCGATGAAATATATATAACTGCCGGGCGCAATAATTGCGTAGCACTTTTCAGTTATGATAATCCGCCATTCATCGATTCTCTTTACCATGGAACGGTCCATAGTCAGATAGAATATGCAAAGCTTATGGATTCCTATACCCGGTGGCGTAAAGATGTACCTTCACATTATGCGGATATGCTCGATCCCTGGTTCGAACAGGTATTCCCCGAAAACCTGCTTCCCCGGGCCGAATTTAACCGGCAGATATACAAACTTTTCGAATGTGTACTTAAAGAACCGGGTATTACCGCGTGGGTTGCAGCAAATGATACGGTCGCGCTCACTGCTCTTCAGTTTCTCAAAGAACGGGAATTCAGAATACCGGGGGATGTCTCGGTTATCAGTTTTGACGATACTCGTGAATCCCTCCATAACAGTTTAACGAGTTTCAGTTTCAACATGCGTGAGGCCATGTATCTGATTTTCAACTATCTTGTCAACACACGGTCCATGGAGAAGAGATCGAGAATGCGTGCTGTTGAGATCGGTGGAAAGATTATCGAAAGAGCGACAGTGAAAAACCTGAGGAAGAAGGAGTAAGAATACGGGTAGTCGATTACGAATCTGGTTTAGCAGTGACACAGTCTATCGAAAGGTCGTTCGGAGCAAAGGTCGGCCCGGTGGAACTCGGTTTCCTGTATAAAGGATTTGCCCTTAAAACCTATAATTCCCACTGGGCTTTTGCAGCAGGGGTGCGGCACCTTGCGGGAGTGGTCGGCAAAGAAATAGGTGGGGTTGCAGATCCGAGAAGAAACGGCTGGGCTGCGGGACCGGATAATCTTTGGTCTGTTTCTGCTGTTTTTGCCTCTGCCCTTTTCTATATTTAATATTATGCGACGGATTGGTGGAACATTGCTCAGCTGTGCTACGGCAGTTAATTTACTTGTCCTGAGTATTTTTACCATTGCGGCAGGACAAAACCGTATCGCCTGTGTGGGCAACAGCATTACCGCAGGAAGTGGCCTGTCGTATAATCAGAAATGGCCATCACAGCTTCAGGTTTTCCTCGGTGATAATTACAGGGTTAAAAATTGCGGTCACAGCATGCGGGCGGCCCTTAAAAAAAGCGATTATCCCTACGGGGAATCCCCCTGGTTCGATTCTGTTTTCGCTTTCAGGCCCGATACCATTCTGATGCTGCTCGGTACCAACGACAGCAAATCGGTAAACTGGGAGTACGGAAGCGAATTTACCGGTGATTACAATGCTCTCATTGACACTTTTTTAACTATAGAGAGCAGCCCTCAGATAATCCTTATGGTACCCCCGCCAATCGCTTCGGATCAGTGGGGTTTGCAAAAAGCGGTTATCGATACCGCTATCGTGCCGGCAATATCGGAAATCGCTGAGCAGAGAGATTTGCCCCTTATCGATATTTATACCCTTTTTATCGGTCATACCGACACTTGGCTTCGTGACGGCGTCCATCCTACACCAGAAGGTGCTACCTATATAGCTCACAAAACATACGAGACGCTCATTACGACACCGCTTAAAAGAGGGAGCGTTTCGGTAATGTCGGGGGCTGCTGAAAGAGGTAATGAATACAGGATAGTTGTTGGCGTCAATTTTTATGGTTTACCTCTCAAATCCGGTTTGTCGGGAACCGGTTATAATTTGATGGGGGAGCGAGTTCCCTCATATTTTTCTAATGCGGCAATAATGATCATGAGAGATGAACAGTATGGGAAGTGATGAAAAATCATCACCCCTTACGAAGGTGATGTGTTTACATATAAGAATGACAAGCATTATGCCATATGTAAATATTCGATGGATAATGGAAATATTTACCGATTACTCTATCCTTCATCAGAATCGTTCCCGATTGCACCTCGGGAGAACCGCGTGATTATCAATTCCCCTTCTTCTATTTATTTCGCGATAATTCTCTTTTGGATACCATCTTTCATAAAATAGATACCCTGCGGTATCGTCCCATGGCGGAGAAGAATTTTTGCGTTACCGCTGGTTATTTTTTTCCCGCGGATATCATAGAGTATGATGTTTTCATTATTTTTGTTGTTTTCAAGGGAAAACGAAAATGGGTTTAAGGCCGTAGCTTCGTCACTTCTGAACAATGCATTATCGGGAATGGCAATTTTTCCACCCGTTCCGGGACCGTCGTAGTAAACATCGAGCACCTGGGTTCCACCAGCCTGGAAATATTCGACTATGATCGCATGTTTGCCTGTTTTCAGGCCGATCGATCCAGAGGCCTCCTGGGACACATGGGTGCCGTCATTATCCACTATCAGGCTGTCGCCGATATAGAGCTTGGTGCCGTCATTGGAGCTTGTGGTGAATGTATACTCGCCATCCTGAGGAACGTCGACATAGCCGGTGAAAACCACACCATAATTCAATGAAATGAATGATGATATATCAAAACTGTTCATGGTACCGGAGTTTGCAGCTGTAAGTGTACCGAAGTCCGGAAGCATAGTCCAGGTACCTTCATAATAACTATAGTCGAGGCCATTTACTGCCGGTGAAGGATCATCCGCTGCTCTGAAGCCGATAACGCTGATATTTACCGATGATGTTCTCGAAACGGTTCCATCGGCGACCGTGAGGGTAGCGGTATACTGCCCGGTTGACTGGTAGGTATGTTCTACAGTTGTGTCGGTAGCAGTGTTGCTGCTGCTTGATTGATCCCCGAAATTCCAGGAATAGGAGAGATTGTCACCGGTCGACTGGGAGCCATCGAATGAAACGGTCAGCGGGGCATCGCCGGAGATGGGAGTCGCGGAGATTACAGCCCGAATGCCGGAGAGACCACCCGCAACGGTAACGAGCGCAACCCAGTCTTTACTTGTATTACTGGGTGGTGTACCGATTGAAACTGAAGCACCACCATCGATCGCTATACCGCTCTGTAAATTACCGCCATTCCGTGGATCATACCATTCAACATCAAAAGTGCTGGAATATGACGTCAGGTCAAGATTGGTACTGCCTCCACCGGGAAGATAAATCGCATAAATTTCTCCTTCCAATGCAAAGCAATAATCATTACCGGCCGATGTTAAATTATCATTGCAGTGCATCAGCTCGAACGGCAAATGATTTTGAAAGAATTCAAGGGCGTGTCGCGTGTAGTCCCACATTTTATCGCGACTGCGATAATCCTGGCATGTCAGGTCGCTCTGCGGCAGGCGATATCCGAAATAATATTCCACGCCCGCTCCGCCGGCCATAAGATTACCCCAGAGCGTTTTGTGACGGATATCATCTGATGTTACCGAAATATTGTCACCTCGATCATTGACGCCAATGTATTCTTCGTTGTTATTGTCCGGATTCCGGTAACCTAAATCGGGCGGTACTCCCGTACTTGCACTACCCTGCTCATCATTGGCAACAATCCACTTCTTGCCGGCATTGGCTGAGGCGGTGACCCAGGTTTTCGTGGCATTATGCACATTGCTCCAGCCGGTCTGTATCGATGCGCCGGTCAATTTTGATTTTGATCCGATAAGTTCGGAATAAACATTATCGTGATCACCCGGATAGGTATGGATAACAATATTATGATGATACGGGTCGTTATCGTAGAAATATTGAGCCATATCTCTTCGTTGCTGATGAGTCTGAGTATTTTCCTCTCCAAGGTTCCAATTGAGTGCCAGGTGATGTCCGAAACGGGCTATCAGTTCGCGATAATAAATTTTACGTTCAATGCCGATGTTTCCGTTGTTAAGGAGTTGATCGTTTTCCGTTTCCTGGGTTTTGAAATGAAGGTACATGCCCTTTTTATCGGCATGCTCGAATACGGTTTCCCATTGATCAAGTTTGGAGCAGTCGAATCGGGTGAAATCGCTTGAGTTATCTGAAATATACGGAAAAACATTTTTGTCATCTCCGGTAATATTCATAGTAAGAAATGAGAAAACATTCATACCTTTTGATGCGAGATAGTTGATTGC
Organism: Chitinivibrionales bacterium; assembly: GCA_014728215.1. Classification (NCBI taxonomy): domain Bacteria; kingdom Pseudomonadati; phylum Fibrobacterota; class Chitinivibrionia; order Chitinivibrionales; species Chitinivibrionales bacterium. The sequence continues at coordinate 3,468 of WJLZ01000176.1, read as the reverse complement.
GCCGATTATACCTTTGCCTTTGCCGCTGTTCCAGGTGGGATCGCCGCTATTCCAATCCTGAACATGATAGGACCAGCTCTTGCGGCGGTTACCGTTGTCGGGTGTGTTATCAAAATCCTCATAGGCAAGAAAATTCTCAGGAGCATCGGCTCCCCCTTTCACAAAGTAATCACCAGTCTCAGCCCACCGAAGGTAATGTTCACCAACATACTGAAGCCTTCCCTTTCCACGGTTATCTCGTCCGGTTTTGTCTGTAGCTGCAATAGTAAAAGATCCGGTTTCGCCATCGAGTGGTGTTACCGCTGTTCCGGCATCGCTGGTGACCGCAATATTCGTTCCCTGCCTGAAAGAAACGGTATAGTTCCAGGTACCGGTTTCATCCGGCGCGAAATGGACCCGCCATTTATTTCCCGATGATGCTCCTGTATTTGCAGCATCGCCATCAGCGGCAAAATAGCCCGGGATCGTGTATGTTTTTAATCCATTAGTGAATGTAACCTTGAGCCGGTAATCAAGGAATGGATTCGGATCAGCAGTTTCACTTGTCTGGGGACCGTCGAAAGTGATTGTTATTTTATGCCATTTCTTGAGTTGGCCGGTGATGACAGGTGATGCAGAAATTGCTGCAATAGTAATGAGCATTATAATGCAAGCGCATTTATAAATGCTTGAATTTGACTTCCAACAGCTATATTTCATAGATATCCCCTCCCAGAAATTTTGAAAAATGAACCATTTTGCCTTTTAATGATGAAATATAACTAAATTCAATGATAAATACTATTATTTATTTACTTATTTTTAGGCAAAAAAGGTATTAAATTCGAGACAATTTTTTGTAATTCAATATAAATCAGTAAGATAAAACATTTTTGATTATCGCTGATATTTTACATAAAATGGTTGAAACAATTCATTATTTTTATTATAATATATCAATAATATATATTTAAATTTTGAATTCTGCAGAAACAAAATGAAAAAGCCCTTTACCACAATTTCAGTCCGCGACTATCTCGATTACCGTGCTTTTCTGCGCGATTGCTACGATGATATCCATTCCCGGAATAAACAATTCAATTATAAGTATCTTATTGCGAAGGTCGGCCTGAAATCTCCCGGGCATATTACCCAGATATTCAATGGCGCACGGAATATATCTCCAAAAATGGTGGAGCCTTTTGCCGGGGCATTTAAACTTTCAAAAACTGATACCGAATACTTCCGCAATCTGGTATATTATAATCAGGCGAAAAAACATGGCGAAAAAGATCTGTATTTCAAAAAGCTGGTGGCGTTTCACCGCAAAGAGAAAAAGCTGATCGATCCACGGGTCTATAAATATTTCTCACAATGGTACAATCCGGTAGTTCGTGAGCTTGTCGAGGTTTTCTTTGTTGCCGACAATAATATCAAGGAATGCGCCAGGCTTATAACGCCAAAAATTTCCATAAACGAGATGAGAGAATCACTTGATCTTCTTTTAGAGCTGGGGTTGATTGCAAAAAGCCCGAGTGGTGTCTATACAAGGGTGGATTCGGTTGTTTCGACCGGGGAAGCCTGGCATTCGCTGACAATACATACATATCAGCGTTCGACCATGGATCTGGCAAAAGATTCGCTTGATACATGCCCCAAAGAAGACCGGGATATCTCGACATTGACATTGAGTATTGCGGAAAAACAATTTCCCGAGATCCGCGCAAAAATAAAGCAGTTGCGAAAAGAGCTCCTGGAAATGGCGACCAATGAGCATACGCCCGACAGAATCTATCAGTGCAATATACAGCTTTTTCCGGTAATAGACCGCCTGAACAGCGAGGTGGACAATGAATAATATAAAAATGCATTTAATCTTTCTATTGTCGGCACTCGCATGCATACTGCATCTTCATTGTTCGTCATCATCACCCACTGCTGACGGCGGCGGAACTGAAACGACAAACGGTATTACGGTTGCCGGTATTGCCGACACCGAAAACGGGCAGCCCGCAGCCGGTGCATCGGTGCAGATCCGGCCGATCTCCTGTTTGCCAAAAGTAAATTCATCCGTGTTGTGCGAAAGTGATGACTGCTTTGCGACCGTTACCGATTCCACCGGATTTTTTTCTGTTGATGTTCCTTTTGACCGGCGCATGATGGTTTCCATTATTGGCATCGATTCGCTGATTTTTGCACAGACAATTCCTCTGGTGGTCGAATCGATCTGGACCGGCCCCTTTGAGCTTCAACCACCGGGTACTCTGAATGTTAAACTGGATACTGTGGAAAATAAAGCTATCAACTCGGGCCATATGCGTATCTATGGCCTTGAAGGAACAGTTTCGTTTTCGTCGGTTAATTCTGTTGTTCATCCGTTGTTTCCCCACGGCGATTTTGCCGTCAATATTCTCGGATACACAGTTTCGGATACGCTCTCGGCAAATACAATTCTGAACGTACAGAAAAATTCCGGGCAGGTAATTACAATGTTTGACATTTGTGAAAATCTGGTTGCCCATTGGCCGCTGGATGAAATCGACGGAGATTCATGTGCTGATAACAGTGGAAACGGCTATGATGGTCATAGAGAAGGAACTGAACCGGCCGACGGGAAAATAAATGGATCTCTGAAATTTAAGGATAATTCCGATAAAATAACGATAAGTAAAAAAATGTCACCGCCGCAACAGGGGACCCTGAGTTTCTGGATAAATATAGCGGATACCGGGCAATCACAAGCCCGGATAATATCATCAACCGCCAGCATGTTTGAAATATCGCTCAGAAAGGGCAGAATATCCAATGAGCTTTTTGCTCATGAAACCGATTACCTTCTGGATACAACAATACTTGCCACCAATATATGGAATCATATTGCCTGTACCTGGAATATGACATCGGGGCTTTCAGAAATTTATGTGAATGGCATCAAATCATCTGAAGGAATTCATGCCGATGATGATCCGGGTGAAGTTTTCTTAACACTGGGTCAAAGTGAATTGCACGGCTCACCATTCCGAGGCCTGCTCGATGATATCAAGATTTACGGCAAAGTATTGAATGATAAGGAAATTCGGGCACTTGCCGATGGAATCTTCTGATCGGTAATGCGTTGATTAGTTCTGATGTTTCTGTATCTGACGGTTTTATCCCATACCTCTCCTTGTAAATGGTCATGCCATTATATATTATGTTAGTATAACGCCGATTCAATCTTGTTATGCTACTACTTTTTATTGCAATTCTTTCAATCTCTTGTCCTGTTTTTGCAGGAAATTTTAATTTGTCCGGTAAAGTTCTGGACAATGATTCCATACCTGTGATTGGTGCGTCGATTGAGCTCCGAGATGCCGGATTGGAGGCTTCTACTGACAAGGAAGGGAAGTTTTTTTTAGGAGGCGATTTTTTTCCATCACCATCAAATCCATCCAGAATAGCTCCAGGTTCCCGGCTGACTGCAAGAGGACGGCAGATTATTTTTACAAT
>WJLZ01000175.1 GCA_014728215.1 Chitinivibrionales bacterium | reverse complement strand
TTCGCTATCCATGGCATTTACAAAATTGGTAATGCTGTCCATACCCGGAATTTACAGCGAAAAGAGTTCTACAGCATAAGTATTTTGTTGCATTAATAACCTGACATTGATGCTCCAAAACAAATCGGTTTCGAGCAACCGCGAAACTGACCGTATCCCGACCGAATGTCGGTCTCTGTAATCGAGGAATCGTTATTGTCACCAAACCATTCTCCAGCATGAACGGCACACTGAAAATTATCTATGATCGCCAGGTAAAGATACTAATAAAGCCGTTTCCTGGAATTCGCCGCTTCAGATGCAATAAATTTCCCTGGACAACATACTATCCCTGGACCGGTGCGATCAATCGATTGCAGCACTCTGCAATACCATTACCTATATTAATTGATTATGAATCACAATCCGGGATGGGATGTATGAACGTCAAACAATCAGAGGCATTAACCAATTATCAAGTTTTTTCTGCTGCACGCGGGATTCGGTTATTATCGTGCATGCTCATGTCCTGCACATCAATCATATGCCTTCTTATAGCAGTATCACCCTGTTTTTCAGGCGAAACCATTCTCTGGAGGATCGGCATTGTTGATGATTCTTTCAATGAATTTGCCGATTTCCAGAGCACCGACACAGAATCATTCGCCATTCCCGACAACTGGCAGACCAGAGCTTTATGGACCGATATTTCGAAGGGAGTCGCCCGTGACCGCAACAGGGTCCTTGAGCTAAGTTATTCTCTTCCGGTGGTCCCGGAACATGGAGCACTCCTCTGGTTCAAGCTCATGGATGCTCATCGGTTGGGAGCCCAGGCCGCGGTATATTCCAATGGTCTGATGGCCGGCCTTATTCAGCTCTGGGGAACGAGCGGGGTAACCGATGCTCCTTACAAATGGAAAAAGACATACCGGCTTTATATTCCTGCGGAAATGCTTTATCAGGGGACCAATATCCTTCGTTTCGAAAGCCTCAGACCGCTCAACTGTGGTGCGGAATCCGACAGCAAATCATGGTGGACCTGGGATTATGTTGCCTTAGTCCAACCGGATTCGGCGGTATCCGAGCCGGTCCATGGGAAACTCACCTGGATGGGAACAACCATGAAGCATGGTGAGCATAAGTGGACAATCAATGAAAGAACATTGCAGTATGCAGACCTTGCATTGCACTGGCTCGGCATCGCGTACAGCGGGAACACGATCCGGGCCGATTTCTGGTCCGATATAAGTTATCTTCAACCGGAGCAGCTTGCCTATCTGCAGAAGCTGCGCGATCTGAATATGACCGTCAATGCCGATCATATCAACACCGGCCATTCCACGTATTTCAACGATGACGGTACACTTTCCGGCTCGGGGCAGTCGAAGCTGGACACCTTTTTTGACAAATACGACACTCTGTTTCAGTGGTACGAAGTCGACAATGAACCGGGGCTGTTCAACCGGCTGAAATCGCGCAATATCGGTATTGCGCAGTATGTCAATAGTATCAAGCCGGATCATGTTGTAACCGCGGCGCCCGGATGGGCTTTCTGGGGCGGCACCTGGGCCAGGGACCCGGTGCAGCGCAAAGAGGTTGAAGACCTCTGCGGGGCATTGAACGGTCATGCCTACGGAATATCGTACCGTGATGCACAGGGCGGCAGCTTTATCGAAAACCTCGAAACGTACGATGGTGTGGTTGACGGATGGCCAAAGGAGTATATAACGACTGAGATCGGCGCCAACGACGATCATACCGATGATGCTTCTGGGGGATCGCTGCAGCCTCATGCAACCGTATTCGACCGTATTCTTCGTGTCCACGTGGCTGTGGCGGACCGGTTCAACCAGCATGCTGCGCATTTCGGCAAATACAGCCTGTTTGCCGCGCCGGATTTTGAAACCATGGATGATCTGGCAGCATATAACGCACACGCCGGTGAAGAAAGCCGCGTTGCAGCATTCCGTCGGAACGCCTGCGCGTATGCAACACATGGAACACCGGTCCCCTTTCAAACAGAGAACTCTTCAGAACTTCAGAACAAGCCGGTGTATGTGCGCGCTGTCAATACTGCGGGACTGGCGCCATTGCCGGGAAGCGGCGGGACTGCCGACAAGGTAATCGTCAGCTTTGTCAATTTCGGCAGCGATTCGGCAACGGTCAGGGCGACCTTTACCATGCCCGTTTACGGGATATGGGGAGGAGACCGGTTCGGGCCGGGGGAAACATATAAAACATCCCATTCTACGGTAACGGACATGCAGGCACAGCCACAATTGGCCCTGGAAGAAAACCTTGGCAAGGGAGAAACGGTCCAGTACTATCTGAAATGCCTTCAGGCAACCTCTTCGGGGCCTTCACAAACCGGAGTGGCTGCCGTACAGAATACCGCCTTCTTAGCATCGACTTACAGCCGACAAATACTCAGTCTCCGCGATCATCTTGCTGTTCCCGGCTATGCACGGGTTGTACGTGTCTATGATCTCCAGGGAAAGCTGCTCTGGTCGAAGCGACCCGGTATGGGGCGTTCGGAAGATAAAAAAATATCAGCACCGGATCATTGCAAGCGGCGAATGGCGGTAATCGAATATGTGCGATAGCAGCTTTATATAAAAAACATCACATTCAAGCTATTAGCAATGGCAATGCAAAATAGAATTATTCCCGGAGTTGTTTGATTGCATTGTTCACTTTTAATTCAAGCATCTCCAATACTGGT
>WJLZ01000174.1 GCA_014728215.1 Chitinivibrionales bacterium | reverse complement strand
CCGGGTATCCATTCTTCGGGAAGCGACGGTATGAGAGTATGAAAAAGATAGGGAAGCGCCGAGTCGGCTTTTTGAAAAAGGAAGAAAAACACATACAGGGTCGTAACAAGAGGTAGAATGATCAGGGCACCGGATACAATGTTGGGGATTATCTGCTTGACATACTTTCGCATTGCTCAGTTTTTCTCCTCAATAAATTTATAAACACGCTCATCTTTTTTAGCCATTCCCAGTTTTTCTCGTGCAAGCTTTTCGAGATAGGCGGTGTCGTTTTTCAATTTTTCTATTTGTACACTCAAAGAGTCAATATTTTTGTGCATTTGCCTGATTTCGGTTTCAATTGTTTTCAGTTCGCGGTGAGATCTGAAAAGGGTAATAACACTGTTGGGTCCGCTCAGAAGGAAATAGAGTAAAGCCACTGCACAGGTGATAAGTATCCAACGTCCAATTTTTATTCGATTTTGTTTCATGTATATTTACGCCCGGATAAACTGTTGTCCGGAAACCTGTTGAATGAGACCTTTGAGTTCCATGTTCAGAAGCAGGCCCAGAAGGTCGGTAAGAGCCAGACCGGTTTTCTCGGTCAACTGGTCGATCCGCTGGGGTAGCGATGAAAGCATTTCAAAAACCTTTTTTTCCTTTTCCGAGAGAAGCTCCAGGGCCACTTTCGGTTTTGGAGCCTCCACAAAGTGAGGGGTTTTCAGGTGATCGATTGCCTGAATCGTTTCTACAATCTCCCGAGCATTTCGTACAGGAACCGCACCGCTTTTAATTAGCTTGTGGGTTCCGACACTCTGGGGTGAAAATATCGATCCGGCTACGGCAAAAACATCTCTTCCCTGCTGAAGAGCATAGTGTGCGGTTATCAGACCGCCACTCTTCTCACCGGCTTCAACCACCAGCACCCCTGCCGATAAACCACTGATAATCCGATTGCGCCGCGGAAAATTAAAGGATTCGGGCGAGGACCCCAGAGGGAATTCCGATACCAGTGCTCCGTTTTCGAGAATCCGCTCCGCCAGTTTTCTGTTTGTTGCCGGATAGATTGTATCGAGACCGCAACCGAAAACAGCTACTGTTTTACCATTGTTTTCGAGACAGGTCTGATGAGCCGTGGTGTCGATCCCCAGCGCAAGACCGCTGACAATCACCAGATTCGACCGGACCAGGCCTTTGACAATATGGGATGTTGCATTTTTCCCGTACTGGGAAGCTCTCCTGGTGCCGACCACTCCTACGGCATGGTGAGTAAATGCATCAGGAGAACCTTTTACATACAACACCGGCGGTGGAGCAAAGATCTCTTTTAGCAGCGGTGGATAATCATCGTTATCAAGGGTAAGAATGGTGACATCGAGCCGACGGGACAACTCGACCTGCTTTTCGGCTTCCGCAAACAAATTGGGATTATGGATCTGGCTTGCTATGGCCTTTGAAAGCCCGGTTTCCTGCTGGAGTTGTGTTTGGGAAGTTTTGAACACATGCTCGGGGGAGCCATACTTTTCAAGCAGGTTTTTGATCCGTACCGGCCCGAGGCCCTTGACAGAATTTAGTGCTATCCAGGGAAGCGGCATAAAAATTCTACTATCGGAGTGAATGGAATACCAAATTTCAAGAAAATATATTTTGCCTCAGGATTTTTTGATAAAATATAGAAATATCGACTTTCATGAGGTATAATAACAATATTACTATTAAACATACTGGATTATTACCTTGCAAGCAAAATATCGAGATCTTTTCTTGTAGTATCGGCCCCAGACAGGGTAATAAGGAAAAGAGAGGAAAGGGTCCTGCCGCGTGAAATGTTATGAATTAACCAAATGCTCAAAGGAGCAACAGGAAAAATGCTTTGTCTGGAATAATTTCCGCGAGAATCCCGATGATTTTGAGAATATTAAATGCTGGGTGCTGAAAAGCGTTCACCAGCAGGAAAATCGCGACCTTCTTAAAAAATGCCTTAAGTGCGAATATTATCTGATGATGAACCGGAATGCAGGTTTGATTTCCGATTTTGACGCCGATATCGCCGTGGTTACCTGTGAAGGTGTTGTGAATAATGATAAAACCCGGGCAATCTCCGAGATTTGGGAAAAAATCAAATCGAAGAATAAATTCAAGGTTATTCTGGATTTTTCCGCGGTTAATAATATCTATTCCTGCGGCCTGGGACTTCTTGTCAAGATTCACAAGGAGACAAAGCAGAATGGTGGAAAGCTGGTAATAATCGGGGCCGGGGGATACGTTTTGACCTCCTTTAAGAGCACGAAACTCGACCGGCTTCTTACCCTGGTGCAAACTACCGCTGAAGCCGGGAATGTTTTCGATGCGCTGAAAGAGAAAAGGGACGCCGCGGCTGCAGAGAAAGAAAAAAAGGAAAAACCAAAAAGACGTCCGCCCTGCTGGGAATACTGGGATAACCATAATCCCGACAATGCTACCACCTGTGATGAATGCTTTAAAAAGATTAATCCTTCAAATGCACCCTGCTGGATCGTGGAAGGGATGGTTGAAGGGGTCTCTTTTCAGTATGTCAATGAGGACTGCGAAAGCTGTGAGTATTTCATGGAATTTGCATCCCATGACCTGTAAGGATTACAGCATACTTTTCAGCTTTTGGGCCGATTCTTCGGAAAAACCTTTTACCTGGGCGATTTCCCCGACGGGAGCCTCTTTAAGCCGGGCGATCGACCCGAACCGCCGCAGCAGCAATTTCGCTTTTCCGGGCCCGATTCCTTCAAGAGACTCGAGTGACGACCCTTTGAACTGTTTGCCCCGCAGTTTTCGGTGATAGGTGACCGTATACCGGTGAACTTCATCCCTGATTCGCTCTGCGAGTTTTCGTGCACTGTGGTTTTGCGGCAATCGCACCGGATTATTACAGTATGGGGAGTAGAGTATCTCTTCTTTTTTGGCCAGCGAAATTACCATGGGAGGATTTTCGAACTCATAAAGCGGTTTAAGCACGGCACTCAGCTGGCCTTTTCCACCATCGATAAGAAGAAGGTCGGGAAAAGGTTTGTTTTCCCGCCTTAAACGGTCCAGGCGGCGTTTCACCGCTTCGATCATCATGGCAAAATCGTTCTGATTTTCGACACTCTTAATCTTATACCGCCGGTAATTCGATTTATCCGGGACACCATCCCTGAAAGAAATCATGCCTGCAACAGCAAAGCTGCTTCCCATGTTGGAAATATCAAAAGCTTCGATTCGCGAGGGCATGTTGGGAAGGCAACAGACTTTTTTAAGCGCCTGCACGCTTTCGATCGCCTGCATGGGGCGATGGATTTCCAGATAGAGTTTTCCGTTTTTTTGGGCAAGATCGATAAGATGAAGCTTTATCCCTCGTTGTGGAATGACAATACCGATGGGCCGCTTAAAATGTTCACCGAGCCAGGTAGAGAGCATCTCTTTTTCGATCGGTAATGACTGAGGTAAAATCAGTTCGGACGGTGGTTCCCTGGAGGTACGAAGGTAATAGCGGACAACAAGCGAGTCGAGGTTCGATTCCTCAAAGTCCCATTGCTGTTTGTTCACAATAAAATGCTCCTTGCCTAACAGCAAGCCTTCACGGAAAGCGAGCACGGTGAGACAGACATACTTTTCGGTAGCATACCATCCAAAGACATCGGCGTCGGATTCCGGGAGACGAAGGTCGACCTGCTGAAGCCGTGAGGCATCTTTGATCAGCCGGATCTGGTCCCGGAGCAGGGCCGCCTGCTCGAATTCCAGGAGCGCGGATGCCTGTTCCATCTGTTCGTTGAGTGAGGCGATCAGGTCTTTGCGTTTGCCCTGTAAAAATTTAATCAGCATTTGTATGTTTTCATTATATGCTTCCCTGCTGATTTTACCCCCGCATGCGCCGCTGCAGCGTTTCATGGAATAATTCAGACAGGGGCGAACCGGTCTTTTTAGAGGCAGTCTTTTGCGACAATCCCGGAGCCTGAATATCTTTTTGGCAAAATGGACTAT